>CAYIDE010000009.1:0-3408 GCA_964362065.1 Candidatus Woesearchaeota archaeon
AATGTGGAAGAATTTAGTGTTCTGCAAAAAGTCTATCCTAAAGATTCTACTTTGGTTGCGAAGATGATTACTCTTTGGCGTAAGGAGTTTGCAGCCAAATTAAAAAAATCTATTGAGTATGTTAAAGAAAAATTACATGAACGCGTGCTTGAAGAAGTTTTAGAGGCAATAAATAAAGGAATGATTCGAGAGAGCGATGTGAAAGGTGTTTTATGGAAGATTGCACAGGGGGAAGCTGTTGAGGAAGCTCTTAAAATTGATAGTCTTGGGGAGGATGCTCTGGAGGAAGCTATTCAGGCATTAGTGAAAGAAAAACCTGGTCTAAAAGAGAATGCGTACATGGGCCTGCTTATTAAGAAATTAGGTTCTGGGATAGATAAGAGAAAAGCTATGGAGATTATTAGAAAGATAATTGGATGAATTTTTTAAATCAACTAAATATTTATATACTACTTATTGGCTAGTTAAATTATGGAAAATGATTTATCTTTTTCAGTTTTTTTGCATGAAGAAGAAATGGATGGAAAAAAAATTTTTGCAGCCGATTGCGTTGAGCTTGGAGTCAGTGACTTTGGAGATAGTGTTGATGAATCTTTAAGCAATTTAAAGAAAGGAATTTCTCTTTTGTTAGAGGAAGCTCCTGAGAAAAGAGAATTATTAAAAATGAGAGAACCTGTCCTTGTTAAGAGAGTAATTCTCTAAAATCGACTTTTGATTGTTTTTCTATACTCTTTAAAGTTCCAATAGGCATTATTTCTTGGTGTATTGGAACAACAACTGTTTTGTTTTCCTTTCTTAAAATTACATGAGTTCCTGATTGTCTTTTGATTTCAAATCCCTGTTTCTGAAGGATTTTTAACACGTCTTTTGATCTTATATTTCTCAATTTTATTCATTATACTTAATCTAACTTGTTTATATATTATTTATTTTGAATCTATTAAAGTTTAACAAAGATAGGGTTTTGTTGACAAAAGGATTAAAAACACTTCTTTTCTTTATTGAATATGTTAGATTTAGAAAAGTTTCATAAAGAGCGCAGGTATATTGGCACTTTAAGTGCGGAGGATGATGGAAAAAAAGTGACTGTTGCGGGTTGGTTATATGATAACAGGGATTTGGGAAAAATTAGGTTTGCTGTTATTCGTGACCTAAGCGGAGAAATACAAGTAACTGGATTAAAAGACGAGATACCAGCGCCTATTTTTTTAAAACTGGGGAAGACATCTAGAGAGAGTGTTGTTGTAGTTTCTGGTAAAATTAAGAAAAGTTCGAAAGCTCCTGGCGGAAGAGAATTAATACCAGAGAATTTTGAAGTGATTGCATTGGCAGAACATCCTATACCAATTGATGTAAGCGATTTTTCAAAGACAGAACTTCCGAAAAGATTAGATTACAGATTTTTGGACTTGCATAGAAGGAGAACTCAGGCAGTTTTTAAAATTCAAAGCACTATTGCCAATGCATTCCGTGAGCATTTTTTTATGAAAGGATTTATAGAGATGCAGCCGCCCTGTGTTATTAGCGTAGCGTCTGAAGGCGGTACTGATTTATTCGAGGTTAAATATTTTGAAAAAAAAGGATATTTAGCACAGAGCCCGCAGTTGTATAAGCAAATGCTGGCATGCTCAATGGAAAAGACTTTTATGATAACTCCTGTCTGGAGGGCAGAAAAACATAATACTATCAGGCATATAAATGAGATTAGGCAAATGGATATTGAAGCTGCTTTTGAGAACCAAATGACTATCATGAAACATATGGAAGAGGTTGTTAGGTATATTATAAATCGTGTGCTGGAACTTAATTCTGATGAACTTGCTTTGCTGGGAATAAAACTTGTTATTCCAAAGGCGAAGTATTTTTCTTACAGCGAAGCTGTTGAATTATTGAAAAAGCACAAAATAAAAATTAATGAGGGCGATGATTTTTCTCCAGAAGCAGAAAAGAAATTAGGAGAATTATTTCCCAATACAATTATTTTTACTCATAGCTGGCCTTCCAGCATAAAGCCATTTTATATTATGCCTAAAGGTGAAAAAGAAGATGCTGAATACTCTGAGGGGTTTGATGCAATTTATAAAGGTCTTGAGATCTGTTCTGGCGGGCAGAGAATTCATTTGCCTGAACTTCTGATAAAAAGACTAAAATTAAAGGGGTTGAAACCAGAGCATTTCAAAGATTATATTGACTCTTTTAGGTATGGTGCTCCTTTTCATTCAGGATGGAGCATTGGACTTGAAAGATTAACAATGCTTATTTGCGGTTTTGATAATATTAGAGAAGCAACACTCTTTCCCAGAGATAGAGATAGATTAGTGCCATGATACTTAATTTTACTTCCTTTCGCAATAAAAAGAATAAAGAAAAGAATAAAAGAGATGAAACCGAGGCATTGCGATTATCCGTCTGTAAAGCATATGATAAGTATTATGAACTCTATAAACAATTTAAGTTACAGACGATTATTTTTCCAGGAAATGTTGCAGAGTATGAAAGATTTAGAGGTTATACAGTAGAGGTTGCAGACCTTGTTCCTAGTAGTTCTGATAAGCGTCTGTTTTACGAAGATTTTGAGATACGAAGACCTACTATATACAGTGAAGATTATGAACTTATAGGTATACAAGAAACTATTGATACTAAGCAAAGAAGTCTAGAAGAAGTTATACGCCAAAGGGTGGAAGCTTTGGTGAATATTAGTACTATTCCTCGAATGAGTACTTCATTTGGTGTTGGGACATTGTATAATATTCCCTACGGATTACCTGTACGTAAAAGAAATTAAACGAACTTTATAGTTATTTTTGTCTTTCTAAGTGCTGTTTACGTAATGTGTCGGTTTGTGCTAATCGCTCTATTGCTTGTTGAGGGCTTATTTTAAGAAGGTTTAGCATTTCAAGCACCTTTGTGATTATTTCTTCATAAGTCTCATTTTTATACACTTGCAGGTTTTTAAGGCGATCCTTGGTTTTCTTGGAAATTTTGATAGTTGTTATATTATCTACCATGTTGTTTAAGTATACTTTAGTATACTTAGCTATTTAAGTATAGAGAGTATAAAAATTTAACTATCATATTATTTTTCTTTAATTATAGTTAGGTATACTTGTTTATACCCCATTATTTCCAGTGGAACAATTTTTATACTATGGTATAGTTTAGTATACTTAGGTATAGAAAGATTTATATACTTCTCTCTCTTGAGAATACAGACGACGCCTTTTTATAAACGACGCCGATTTATTTCATGGATTTGGTCACAGGCAATTTGCTTTCTACTAAAGAGAGAAACAATTCTGTAAGTATTGATTCTTTACATCCTCCAACTCATAACTATCATACTTTATTGAAACAGGGAGATTTATGTAAATCTCCTCGCCAAATATTTTCAGATGAGAAAAACCC
>CAYIDE010000009.1:3418-14385 GCA_964362065.1 Candidatus Woesearchaeota archaeon
CGTTTATTATTTTTTTAGATGGCAGAGTGCCATATGATAATTCTCTTTCTTCTGAGCAGCATCAAGCAACACTGGAACGAATAGGAGAGTGGCTTTTGCATGAGAATATTATTTTGCCTGAGCTATTACAGGAAAAAGCTAGCCACCATCTTTCACCAGCTCAATGGGGTATGATTAAAAATAATCCTGAGCATTATTGGTCTATTGTTCTGGCAAATGGACTAAGTGAACAAAAATATTATATTAGGTTTAAGGATTATGTTCCTGCACCTCCTTCGCTCGCTAATAAGCATTATTTAGAGATGGAGGAAGTTTGGTTTTTAGTAAATAAAGAAATTTATAGAACAAACAAAATGCATGATCCTTCTTCAGAGGAGGAGGCAAGCATGTCTTTTGCCTTGTCAAATCGTTTTCGAGCTTTTTATACTCTTGAGAAACATGCTCTCGGGAGAGAGGTTTCTTATTCATGGGCATCTGCTGTTATTCAGAAATATCACTATATTCATGCTGGCAGGAAAATTGGACGTCGTGAACTGGGAGAGAGGTGATTTATTTTAAAATATGTCGTGCGTGTTATTCCTGCGCGCCACGACATCTTTTTCTTTTTTAAATTTTGTTGTCATGTAAATGTTTATACACAGATTTAAATAGAACTATTAATTAATTCTTTTTGGTGAATTTTTGTAAAAGTGGAACAAATTGAGGAACATCCTCCATTATTATGCAGACTTCTAGAACAAGTGCCAAAAGAAAGTATAGAATTATTGCAGCCTATCGAGAAATCATATTTTTATATTACTGATGATAGGGTTGCTCTTGCGCAGGCTCATTATTTAAGAACACATCCCCAACTCCGAGAACAGTTCCAGGAGTTCTTAAGTCATTATCGTTTTGTTTCTAAAATGAATGATGATATACTCCGCTGCCAGAAATCTTTAGTGAGGTCTTTTGCACGTTCTGGTTTTCCTGGTATAGCAGATCTTTTCAATAATGGCCTTTATGAAGGATTTATTGCTATAAGACATCCGCATCTTATGGAGTATCGGAATAGCTTTGAGCGATAGATTTATTTTAGTTTGTTAATTAATAATTCGATAAATGAAATCGCTCCAGTCCTTAGATTTTTTATTACTTTACCATTGATTTCCTTATTATTATATATCAATTCCTTAATGCTAAATAAATATTGCAGGAAATTGTAGTGGTTAAGGGGTAATAATTTCTTTGCCTTTTTGAGCATTATACCATAATCTTTTTTTTGGAGCGGGTTATGGCAGCGCAGATAATTCATCCAACTTACAATAACACTATAAATTATCACCTTTAGATATTTTTTACCAGATACCTTTCTTACTTTCTTTATAGTCTCGATCTTTCCTTTTTTTATTTTATATGCTAAGAGGTAAGCTTGCTTTTTCATTATATTTTTAATATTGTACTTTAATTCATCTATAATCTGTTTTTTATTTAATTTTTTAATTGAATATATATTTTTTAGTTTTTTTCCTTGAAGGAGGATATTGAAATTATTACAGTCTAATACAAATGCTGGAAATGATCTAGCAGTATGATTCTTCCAAAGTCTTAATTCCTTAATTAAGAGGTGAAGTTGAAGAATTTCTTTACCATTAATTGGATAAGGATTATATGGACCTGCTTTTGTACTTATAATCACTTTTATATTATCATTCTCTAAATTTCTAGCAATTTTTCTAAATTCTTTTATGATTGTATTATACACTTGGAGGGTTAATGATTGAACAATAATTATAAAATCCGCATCATTTACTTTTTTTAATTTTTTATTATATTGAAATGACCCCACTAAAGCTATAGAAATACATAAAGGCACCTTAATTCTTTTTACCTGCTCTATTAATTTTTTTCTAATTTCCCAAATCTTATTTCTTGTCATATCTGCCCTAACATCATATAACTTTATAAATCTCACTTTCTCTCAAAGTAAATGGGTGAGATTTCTGAGGAGAAGCGGAAACGAATCAAGCAGGAGGCACAGGATATTCTACGAAGATTCAGCCAATCTTTAGCAAAAGTTAAAATAAAAGAAGGAAAAACCTTAATGCAGGAAGAAAGCGGATTTCGTGAGGAAGGAGAAGGTATGGAAGGCGATGCAGATTTTAGGAAGAGAATGTTTGCAAATGCACCACATAAAACTAATGATACGATAATTGCAGAGAAAAAATCATGGTAGTTGTAAAAGGAAAAAAAATTGCGAAAGATTCTAGGAGGGAAAAGGGAAAGAGGGAAGATATACTTGAGCATGATGGAGCTATTTCTGATGAAGAACTGGAAAAGGAAGTTGAAGAATTAGAAGAAAATCTTGAGGAACTTCCCTCTGAACAAATGCATTATGAGGTTGATGCATCTAAACCTCTTGCACAGGTAAAAAAAGGAGATAGCATATATGTTGATGGAAAGGAATTTACAGTTGATGCACATTATGTACTGATAGATCATGGCTCTACCAAAGAAATGGCTATTGAACTTTTTGATTCTGCGACTGATAAAGATTTTCAGCTTCGTTACTTTGATGACCAAGCGAATAGCACGCTGGAGTTTTATGAGCTCCAGGATATAATGTATGCTAAAAAGCCATTTAAGAATATTGCTTGGTAGATTTGAAAAAAGATGCTCAATAAGACGGATACTTTTTGATTAGAAAGATTTAATAAATAACTTTGTATTTTAGAACAATGAATGTTTGCGATAAAGTTAATTTTTATCTGGAAAAGATAAAAAAAGAGAATAAGAACATCAATGCAATATTGCATCTTAATCCTTCTATTTTGGAAGAAGCCAAAGCTCTTGATGCAAAGAAGAAAAAAGGCAGGTTATATGGTTATGTTTTTTGTATAAAGAGTAATATCAATGTTAAGGGAATGATTACAAATTGCGCTTCAAAAGTTCTTGAGAATTATATCTCTCCTTATAATGCAACTGTTATTTCTAAAATTAAAGCAGAAGATGGACTTATTATTGGTATGACTAATATGGATGAGTTTGCGGCTGGGGGAAGTGGAGAGAATAGAGCGTTTGGTGCAACGAAAAATCCCTCTGCATTTGGAAAGATTCCTGGAGGAAGCAGTTCTGGCAGCGCTGCTGCGGTTGCTGCTGGCTTTTGTGATGCTGCATTAGGAAGTGATACTGGTGGAAGCATAAGAAATCCTGCTTCACATTGCGGCATTATTGGAGTAAAGCCGAGTTATGGTTTAGTAAGCAGATATGGCTTGATAGATTTAAGTATGAGTTTGGATCAAATAGGACCTCTCGCAAAAAATATTGAAGATGCGGCTTTGGTTTTAGATGTTATTAGAGGAAAGGATGAGAGAGATACCATGGGCATTGAAAGTAAAGGAATAGAATTGAAGAATGCTGAGAAAATTAATGTAGGTGTTGTGCACATTTCTGGAGTGGACAAGAGGATTCAGCATCTTGTTGACAAAAAAGTGCAAGAAATACAGGAAAGTTTAGGTTGGAGGGTTAAAGAGTTAAAAATACAGCATATTGATTTAGCTGTGCAGACTTATTATCTTCTTGTATATGCTGAATTTTTTTCAGCTACAAGAAGGTTTGATGGACGAAGATTTGGCAGAAAGATTGAGGAGTTTTGCGGTGAAGAGGTTCTTAGAAGAATTTTAGGGGGAAGCGATATTACTAGGGAGGAATTTGCAGGGCAATACTATAAGAAAGCATTAGCAGTGAAAGAAATTATTAAAGAGTCTTTTTCTTTAGCATTTAAGGAAGTAGATTGTATAACTCTGCCAAGTGTTCCTGCATTGCCTTGGAATTTAGGAGATGGAAAGAAGATGCTTCCTGAAGAGGTATATGCATATGATGCGCTTACTATTCCTGCTAATCTTGCAGGAATTTGTGCTGTTTCTTTGCCTGCAGGAAGGATAGAAGGAGTGCCTGTAGGGATGCAGGTAATGTGTGCACAAGGAGAGGATGCAAAAATGCTTAGCATTGCGAAGATGATTGAGGGACTTTAGCAAAGAAAGGTTTAAATATTAGTTATACTTTGTCTAACTATGACAGCAATAGAAGCAGAAGTTAAGAAATGGGGAAACTCGTTTGCAATAATTATTCCTATGAGCATTGCCCAAAGAGAAAATATGAGTGAAAATGATAAGATAACTGTTATTTTACTAAAAGATTCTCATAAAGCTCTAAGGCAGACATTTGGCATGTTAAAAGGAAAATTTACTAAATCTTCACAACAAATGAAAAATGAGATCAGAAAGGAACTTTATAATGATTAGTGATTTGAAGGAAGAAGAATTTACAAGATTTTTTTTTGATACATATGCTTTTTTAGAGATATTGAGAGAAAATAAGAATTATTCTAAATACATTAATTCTAGAATTATCACAACCAAATTGAATATTTTTGAATTGTACTTGAAAATTTTGAGAGAAGACAGTGAAGAAAATGCAAAGAAGATATTAGAAATTTATTATCCCTTTGCAAATGATTTTGATGAAGAAATTATAAAGATGGCCGCACATCTCAAGAAACAACTGAATAAACGAAATGTTTCTATGACTGATAGTATAGGTTATTGTTTAGCTCAACAATTAGGAATAAAGTTTTTGACAGGAGATACAGAGTTTGAAAATATGGATGGAGTAGAATTTGTAAAATAGTTGTGGGAAAATTCTTTAAACTCTGATTTCTATAGTTTTTTATGTTGGGCGGAATAGATCCTAAGAAGATGCAGGCAATGATGAGGCAGATGGGCATTAAGCAGGAAGAAATTGATGCGAACAAAGTGGTAATTGAATGTTTAGATAAACGCATAGTGATTAGAGAACCAAATGTTCAAAAAATAACTATGCAAGGACAAGAGAGCTGGCAGATTACTGGGGAAGCGAGAGAAGAAGATCTTTCCCAGGGGATAAGGGAAGAAGATATTCAACTTGTTATGGAAAATACAGGAAAGAGTCCAGAGGAGGCAAGAAAAGCTCTGGAAATTGCAGAAGGGGATATTGCTGAGGCGATTGTACAGCTTAAGAGTTAAATCTTAGCAGAGCGGTTTTTGTTTCTAGGAAAAGTATAAATAGGAGCATAGATTAGATTGTACTACTCTAAGAGGGTTTTTATGGAGCAATTAATCAAAGAAAAAATTAGTGCGGATCATTTGCTCTATGTGAGTCTAAAATACACTAAAACTTGTGATGTTATCATAAATTTGCTCTTACGCTGGAAAACTATGATTGAGATTGGTATGGACATGCTTGTTGAACGCATGAAGAAACAAAAGCGTTGGAAACCAGTGCCAGATGCTCCAAGAGCTAAGCTTGTACAGCTAAAGCAATTGTATGCAAATAACAAAGAAGTGAGTGAAACTCTTAAGATATATGAACTATTTAGAGACATTGAGCAATTGGAGAAGGTAAGAGAGCAGGAGTTCAGAAAAGGAGTGAATTTGCAGGTTACTTATCGCAGTGAAGTTATAAATATTAATCTTGACAAGCTTAAAGAGTATGCAGAACTTCTCGAAAGGTTTATAAGTGTCTTGAAATAACTTCTCTTGGATTCGTTCCTTTTTAGGATAAAATCAGAAGAAAGATTCATGGCAACATTACTAACTATAACTTCGGGAAAGGGCGGGGTGGGAAAGACTACTACGGCTATTAATTTAGGAGCAGCATTAAATGCTTTTGGAAAGGATGTTATTATTTTAGATGCAAATTTGACTACTCCAAATATTGGTTTGCATTTGGGAGCGCCTATTGTGCCTGTTAGTTTGAATCACGTGCTTTCTGGAAAAGCAAGGATTCAGGATGCAATCTATGAGCATGCCTCTGGGACTAAGATTGTTCCTAGCTCACTTTCTGTTCGGGAGCTTAGGCAGTTAAACCATGGTAAACTGAAAGAAGTAGGAAAAAAATTGCGGCGTATGGCTGATTATATTATTTATGATTCTGCTGCTGGTTTGGGAGAGGAAGCAATTGCAGCTATGGAAGCAGCTGATGAATTGATTATTGTGACTAATCCTGAGATACCTGCGGTCACTGATGCATTGAAAACTAGCAAGGTTATCGAGCAGCTGGGCAAAAAAATTAGAGGAGTGATTATAACTAGGGTTCGTGGTTCAAAAGCAGAAATGCCTCTTGCTAATGTGCAGGATATGCTAGAATTGCCTGTTTTAGGTGTGGTACCTGAAGATAGTCATGTACAGACAGCTCTTGTTCTTAAAGATGCTTTGCTGCATACGCATCCAAGAAGCAAAGCATCTAAAGCATACAGAAAGATTGCTGCTAAGATAATAGGCAATGCGGGTTATAAAGAGCGCGGCGGATTTTTTAGAAGACTTTTTAGGTAAGTTGTACCCCACAATGAGTAGTGTGTTAGATTTAAATAACCATTTTTTTTCTTAAGAAATATGGGCAAAAATTTAGCATCTTCTTTGCATACTGCTCATATTTCGTATCTTAATCTAATTCAAGAAGGAAAGTCTGCGAGAAGCTCGCGTGGGCATATGAGGCTTTTAGCACAGCAACAAAGCAAATTGGAGCAAAGTATTTATGAGCGATTGTTTTGCGGCGAATTATTAGACAGAAAATATACTTTTGCACTATTTGGCCCTGCACATAAAACATCAGCTAATATTATTACCTATTGCTTTTGCCATTTTTACTCTCATCCTTTTAATGAGACCTTTACGCCTTCTGCATTTTCCTATGCAAGAAGAGTTGACTCTTTTCTCCATAATATTAATTCATCTGAAGGCAAAGTGGTTATGAGCACTATAGATAGTATTCCTTCTGAGCTGGGAGTAGTTCGTGGCGACTGGAGATTTTTCGCTTCTTTAGAATCAAACAGATATATTAACAATCTTTTTCTTCGTACGAAATCTTTGCATACTTTTAAGATGGAGACAAAACAATGGACATTATATAACGAAAGAGACATTAATTCAGCTCAGTTATTTTCAATACATCCAAGCATTTTTTGTAGTTCTTCCAGATCTATTAATTCAAAACGCTTTACACCTGATAGTAGGGTTTGGGTTGGCAAATATCCACGTTTTACTTCTGACTCTAAACTTAAACATGAGTTTACTCTTCACTTGACAGATGATTTATTGGCAGATATATTAGAAAAATGGCAGTATGTAGAGAAAACAGTTGTAGATTATGAAATAGAAACACCAAAAATTGAGGAGTACTGCCCTGCAGTTTAACTTTATTATTTAATATTACTTCCTGCAGGAATGTCTTTTTCTGGAATAATGATAATGATAGATTTTTTATCAGGGCTTTCTGCAGCGAGAATCATGCCCTGGCTCTCGATACCTCTAAGCATAGCGGGCTGAAGATTTGCAACAAAAACAGCCCTTTTTCCTTTTAGCTGGTCTTTATTGTAATTATGTCAAGGAACTTGACATTCCTTGAGCATCCAAAACACGAGTGCCTGTCACAAACCACACACTTTAGTGTGTGGTGGCACATCGTGTTTTTGATTTCTTAGACCTGCCACTATAATTCTTGGTTTATCTTCATTAAGGTCAACTTCAAGCACGTAAAGTTTATTTGCATTTGGGTGATCGCTTACTGAGAGAATTTTTCCTATTCTCAAATCGAGTTTTTCAAAATCAGCATAAGAAACAATATCTTTAGCCATGTTCTATTTTTTTAAATAAGATGGGTGATTTTTTTATTTTATTTACCTGCAATGGGGTTTTTAGAGAGGCAAGAGAAATTTCAAAGTGAAATACCCCTGCTATTTTTTCTGATGTTTCAGGTATGAATGGAGAAAGGAGAATAGAGATGTCTTTTATCGCATTTGATGATTGGTATAGAATTTTCTTATCTTGTGTTTCCCATGGCTTATTTTTTTGGATGTATTCATTGCACTGGTCAATGAATGAGAAGATTGCATTTAGTGCTTTGTCTAATTCGAAGTGAGTAAAGTGAGAAGTAACCTTGCGGAGAGAAGGCTGTATATCTATAGGATTCGTTTTTTCAATGCCGTATTTTTCAGCTAAAGCAGAGACTCTACTTACTAAATTTCCGAGTTTATTAGCTAATTCATTATTGTGCCTTTCTATAAGGGCTTTTTCTGAAAAATCTCCATCTTCACCGAAAGGGATGTTTCTAATTAGAAAATATCTTAATGTGTCCGAACCATACTTATCCACAAGATGATTTGGAGAAATTACATTACCTAAACTTTTACTTATTTTTTGACTATTAAATGTAAGAAATCCATGGATGAAAACCGTTATAGGTATTTCTATTTCTATAGATTTTAGAATTGCCGGCCAGATAACTCCATGAAACCACCCATTATCTTTTCCTAAAAGGTGTACGTTCGCGGGCCAGTATTTTTTAAACTCCTTTTTATTCTGTAAATAGCCTATGCCTGTAAGATAGTTAGGAAGTGCATCAAACCACACCCAGCAAACATGAGCTTTATCAAAAGGAAGAGGAATTCCCCAGTCAAATGATGTTCTGGATATAGAGATGTCTTGTAACCCTTCTTTTACTCTATTAATTATTTCATGTCTTCTCTCTTTAGGCAAGATAAATTCAGGTTTCTTTTTATATAAATCAAGCAGATATTTTTGGTATTTTGATAATCTAAAGAAATAAGATTCTTCTTTTAACTTCTCGATTTTAGTTTTATGTATGGGACAGCACGCATCTATCAAATCTTTTTCAGTGTAGTACGTTTCGCAATCAGTACAGTAAAGTCCTTCATAATATCCTTCATAAATATCTCCTTTTTTGCGGGATTCTGAAAGAATAACCTGAACTACTTGCATATGATCAGGATCTGTAGTTCTAATGAATCTATCATATTTTATATTGAGTTTTTTCCAAGATTCTTCAAATTTCTTTGACATCTCATCAACAAATTTCTTAGGAGTTTTACCCGATTTTTCTGCTGAGTCTGCAATCTTTTTTCCATGTTCATCTGTGCCAGTTAGGAAAAAAACATCTTTACCTAATAGGGAGTTCCATCTAGCTAGAATATCTGCAGCTATCTTTTGATAAGCATGACCTATATGTGCTTCCGCATTTACATAATCTATTGCTGTTGTAACATAAAATTTTTGTTTGTTCATGAATGTATTGCCGATTGATACTTTTTATTTCTTTCTAATATATTTTTTTTACATTTTTGCATATCTTTATATCTTTTTTCATGCTCTAAGTAGTGTTCCATCAATCTTATAAAATTTAGCAAACTATCTTTTTGATTTATACTAATTCTATAAAAATCTTTTTTATTGGTAAGATTTCCTGCTTTTTTTTCTAATCTGAATTTTGTTAATATCCCCAAACTAATTAGTTTTTTTTGAATCTGTAATAAAATGTTCTTTTCATAAGTACCTAATCTAAATCTTGCTCTATTTTGGTATACTCCAAAATTTCCTTCTGCATCAGTATAACCTCCTAGAAAAGCTAAAAAATAATTATCATTTTTCATTATCCATTCTTCAATTTTATTTTCTTTTTTAATTAGGAAATTAAATGAGCTATCAAGAAGGCACATAATATTGTATGTTTTATTATAAGTTTTAACCCAGAAATGACCATACAAACCATAAACTTTTTTTATAAGTTTTAATTGGTCTTGTTTCGTAGTACAAGATTTTATGATGACTGTAGCGTTATTATTTACTGCTTTAACATTTAAATCGCCTAATCTAAAACCAATCATATAAGCCATAAGAACTTTATTGCCATTAAATTTTTCTTTTGAGTATTTTATGGTTGATTTAGATAGATTTCTAGTCATTATTTTATGCCTTTTTAACTTTTCGAAAATTGTTACAGCATCGCAATTATAGATTTTTGCTATTTTTGCACATGATAGTTTTTTGTTAATGTATAGACTTTTTAATTTTTTTTTGCTAATTGGTATATTTTTTTTCTTTCTTAAAGTTATATTAAGTTCTTTTAATTTATAATAAACACAACAAGAACTAATATTTAATGCATCTGCTATTTTTTGTGTTGAGAGCTTTTTATCTAAGTATAATCTTTCAAGGGTTTCTTTTGGAATAATAATTTTATTTTTTGGTTGACGGGTTTTTATCTTATATTCTTTTAGTCTATTACTCACTGCAGTGCGTTCACAATTTAAGATTTTCGCAATCTTATTAGTTGATAGTTTTTGATACACATATAAATTTTCTAATCTTTTTTTAGAGATCTCTATTTTTCTACTCATTAATATTATTTGAGAATTCTAAGTATTTAAATATATGTCCTAATTTAATTATCGTTTTGATAATATATAGGTGTTGTAATGTAAAAATTATTTTTGTTTTTCATTGCTCTACGAGCAGAATTGGATATAAAAAACTATGGCTCGTTATGAAACTACTTTCTTTACTAGTCTGCTTCTTGCATCGCTTCTTTCATTGTAAGGTACATAGATTGATTCCCACACTGTGAAAGCGTCTTCTAAGGGAATTCGCAAGTATTCACTAATAACATTAATATATTTAAAATTTGAGAAGTCTTTACGCTTTTTTAGCCCATATTGCACTATGGTTTTTAGAGTCTTGCTGGGCCGCCTTAATTTTCTTACTAAAGGAAGCGCTTCTTGAGGATATTTTTTTCTAAACCAAGTAACTGCATCTTCTAGGGAGGGTTTTTCAAACCTTTCTTCCTCTGATAGTAAGGCAAATGCTTCAGGGATCTTTATTGTAGGGGCAGTTAGTAAAAAGTCATATAATCTTTCTGCATAGACTTCCTCTCTTCTTTGTAGAAGTGAACCATCAGCTTGCAAGGCTCTTCTTAAACGGGAGAGGATAATTACTTCTTGCAGAGTTTTTTCTTTATTCGATGGCCTGATTTTTATGCGCTTGCTTTTATTCATGCATAGAAAATTGTAAGGAGCTATATAAGGATATTTGTTGTGGAATTTACTGATATTTAACTAAAGATTTAAAAACCAATTTCTGCAAGGAGAGAGATGGCACAAG
>CAYIDE010000010.1:0-13988 GCA_964362065.1 Candidatus Woesearchaeota archaeon
TAGTTTTTAGGATAGGGAATCCTATCCTATTTTGCTACTCAGTTCGGAGATACTATATATACCGAAATGAATATATACTCCTTTACGTAAAAAAACATATGCCTGCAAAAAAGATTAGCATTGAAAATGCAAAGCATGACAAATTATTTTATTTTGTGGCAAATATTGTTATATACAGAGAGAAAGATGGCAGATGTCTAATTCTCAAGCGTGATGAAAGAGAAAAAGTTCATCCGGGAAAATATGCTGTTCCAGGAGGTAAACTCGAATGGGCAGATTTAGATATCACAAAACCAACACGAATGAATGGTGAAGTCCTAGATTTTGAAAATGCAGTGGAAGATCTTTTAAAGAGAGAAGTACTTGAAGAAGCAGGCATATCTATCAAGGGCCAATTAATATATATGAACAGTGTTGCTTTTGTGCGACCTGACGAAATACCAGTCATCCTTGTAAAATTCTCAGCTAAGTATGATCACGGAGAGGTAAAACTTCAGCAAGGTTCATTCACTTCTCACGCATGGGTCAATGCAACCGAAGTTAAAAAGTATGATTGTATAAAAGGTATCCACGAAGAAATTGAGGAAGCTATTAAGGAATTCTCAACCGAACAGTAAAAATCTTTTATTCCTTCATCTCAATCTTAATCTGTACACTTCGAGGAATCTGTAATTTCATAATTGGATGTAAAATCCTGTCTTCTGCAGGAATGTCAATAACTCTCCTATGAACACGCATTTCAAATCTGTCAAAAGTAGCAGTTCCATTTCCGCAGGGAGATTTCCTCGTAGTAACTTTCATATGTCTCGTTGGCAAGGGTATAGGCCCCCGCATCACTACACCAGAACGGAGAGTAATCTCTTTTATTGAAGCTATAACTACATTTAGTGCATGTATGTCAATACTTCCTAGCTTGATTCGTACCTTTGCCATTTTCTACTCAACGAAAATTGGTTTTTAAAACTTCCGCATTCCATGCGGAATGGATAAGAGACATAGTCTCTAAATCTTACTCGCCATAACAGTAAAGCTCGGTTAAGCGCTTTATAGCTTCTTTATCAGCATAAGCAGATAAACTTGACTTGAGATAAAAATAATGTTTTGCTATAAATATCTCTCCCCCGCCTTTATTCCAATGTGGAATCTCTAAACTGCTTAAATCATAATTACTATAATATGTATCATATGTAGGCAGATGTAAAGATTGCATCTCTCCTTCCCAGCACCAAATAATCTTCGGGCGCCCATAAAGTAATCCCATTTCTAAAAAAATTTTGCCAGTAAGAGAAAATGGACGTTCAATCAAAATAAATTGCCCCATGCATCTGCCAAGTTTGGTGCAAAGTTCTTCAGCATTTTTAATAGGTGAATTTTCTTCCATAATTTTAAGTGGGCCCACCGCGCCGCGGCGATGGACCCTTTCATCCCAGCCTTAAGCAGGATGAATATGATGCTAAACCAATTAATTAATGGTATAAAAAGTATTGCATTTGATAACAATAAAGCATATAAAGTTAAACAATGAAACAAAAAAATGTCATCGATATTATTAGAAGACGATTTATACAAAATTGGTATAAAGGAAGGTGATCTCTTGGAAATTATTCTCACAAAAACCGCGAAATATAAAGGGATTTTTACCCTTGGATGGAAAGGAGAATTATTAAGGCCCATTCCAAACTATTCCGGTAATAAAATCGCTGGATATTTTAAAGGTTTTAAAAAATCAAGATTAATAATGTCATCTTTCCAAAGATTAGCTGTCTATGAGGAAGATCCAATGAATCTTTGGTATGTGGATATGGAAGCGATAAATTCATTGAAAATATATCGAAATAATGAAACAATAGAGATTCCAAAACCTATTTAAATCTCTTCATCCAAAAAGCAGTATGGCACAAGAGGTGTTGCTCTATCTAAGTTTTATAATTGCAATTGCAGCAGTGCTTACTGTTTTTATGCGAGCAATTAAACAGCCCCCTATTATTGCCTATCTTATTGCTGGAATTATTGTCGGCCCATTAGTCTTAAACTTCATAGGCCCAGGAAGTGCATCTTCAGAAATTATGCAAACCTTCGCACATATTGGAGTTGCTTTTTTGCTTTTTATAGTTGGATTAAGTTTAGACTTTCGGATGCTAAAAGATGTGGGTGCAGTTGCAGTTTTAGGTGGCACAACAGAAATTGCATTAACAGCAATAATTGGGGGCCTGATAGTGATTGGCCTAGGATTTTCTGGAACAACTGCTCTTTATCTGGCAGCAGCTTTGGCATTCTCTTCAACTGTAGTCGTAGTAAAAATCCTCTCAGATAAAAAAGAAATAGACACGCTTCATGGACGTATTGCTCTTGGAATATTAATTGTAGAAGATTTTGTAGCTGCCATTGCTTTAATGGCCTTGCCCCTTATAAAAAGTGGAGGCAGCATAACCTTTCTGATAAACAAAATAATTCTCATTATAATTCTGATATGCGTGATTTTCCTGGCTTCAGCTTTTGTGCTGAACAGTTTGCTAAATTACCTTGCACGAAACCAAGAAGTCCTTTTTCTCTTTGGGATCAGCTGGGCTCTGCTACTCGCAACTCTTTTTTATGTGATGGGATTCTCCCTGGAAATTGGTGCGTTAGTTGCAGGCATATCTCTGGCATCAAGCAAATATACAATGGAAGTTAGCAGTAAAATCAAACCTCTCCGTGACTTTTTTGTAGTTCTCTTTTTTGTATTCATTGGCAGTCAACTTTCAGGAGATATTAACAGCAAAATAATCAGTCAGGCAGTAATACTCTCTCTATTTGTGATAATAGGAAAACCAATCATTGTTATGAGTGTTTTGCGTATATTTGGATATAGAAAACGCACTAATTTTCTCGCTGGTTCAAGCCTGGCACAAATAAGTGAATTTTCCCTGATTCTAATTCTTTTAGGATTTGCCTTAGGTCACGTATCAAAAGAAGTTATGAATCTTGCAGTACTTGTTGCCCTTATAACCATAGGCATAAGTAGTTATAACATATACTATGCTCATACAATCTTCCAAAAGATAAGCCATCTGCTAAATATTTTTGAAAATAAGATTCATAGAATAGTAAAAGAACCAAAGGAAAAAAACTATGATATCCTTCTCTTTGGCTATCATAGGTTAGGATATAAAATCCTAGAAACTCTTAAGAAATTAAATATGCCCTACGCAGTTGTTGAATACAACCCAAAAGTGATTCTTGCGCTTGGAAAAGAAGGAATAAACTGCATCTATGGAGATGCTTCAGACCCCGATTTTCTGTCTCAAATTCCTTTAGAAAAAACCAAGCTCATCATCTCAACTATTCCCGATATATCAGCAAATCTTGCTATTGAAGAACAGCTTAAGAAACGTAATATCAAAGCAGCATTTTTAGCAACTGCTGAACAGCCAAGGCTTGCACTTACGCTCTATCAGCAAGGTGTTGATTATGTGATTGTGCCGCATCACCTAGGAGGCGATTATGCTGCGCAAATGATTAAACAATTCCATACACTACGCCAAAAATATCGCAATGCAGGATCTTCTCACAAAAAACAGCTTAGAAAAGCAAGAAACAATTCAAATTTTGAATAAGCTCTACGCTTTACATTCATCAAACCTGCATTTTCTAATAAATTAAACTATCCGCTAAACTTAAATATCCAGAACTGTTCAATCAATCATGATAGATAGAGAGTTGTTACGCACAAATCCCAAAATCGTAAGTGAAAATCTTAGAAAACGAGGAATAAGTGAAAAACCATTGCAAGAATGGATTGCTCTTGACAGCAAATGGAGAAAACTTAAGGCAGAATCAGATTCTTTGCGCGCTGAGCGCAACTCTATAAGCAAAAAAATTAGCGAAAACAAAAAAAGAGGAGAAAAAATTGATAAGATTCTGGAAAAAGCCAGAAAAATTCCTGAAAAATTAAAAGAAACCGAAGAAGTTATGCTTAATATTGATAAAGAAAGGAATAAAATTCTAATGAATATGCCTAATCTTCTTGAAACATCAGTGCCTATAGGTAATGCATTGAAAAATAAAGTGCTTGAAGTAAAGGGTCTCCCTTCAAAGAAAAAAGCAAGAGGACATGAAGAGATACTCATCGCCCTCGATGTTCTGGATATAGAGCGCGCTACAAAAGTTGCAGGTTCCAGATTTTATTACTTAAAAAATGAACTAGTTCTCCTTAATCAGGCACTTATAAATTTCGCTCTTCATGAACTTGATAAAAATGGCTTCATTCTTATGCAGCCGCCATTCATGCTGCGTAAACAAGCCTTAGAAAGTGCAACATCTCTTTCCACTTTTCAAGAAATGATTTACAAAATTGAAAATGAAGATTTGTATTTAATCGGAACAGCAGAACATGCACTCAATGCATATTATACAAATGAAGTTCTCAATCTTATATCTCTTCCTATAAGATTTGCTGCTATTTCCTCATGCTTCAGGAAAGAAGCAGGCAGCCATGGTAAAGACACAAAGGGAATTTTCCGCATACATCAATTTGAAAAAGTAGAACAATTCGTGCTTTGCACACCTAGCCAAGAAAAAAAGGAATTCAATATTATATTAGACAATACTAAAAATCTATTCAAAAAGCTAGGCATACCGTTCCGCACTGTTCTCCTTGCGTCTGAAGAGACAGGCCTTGTCTCTGCTAAGACTGTAGATATAGAAGGCTGGTTCCCAGCACAAAAAGGATATAGAGAACTTGGCTCATGCAGCACTGTCTTGGATTATCAGGCAAGAAGAGCAAATATAAAATATCAAGAAAAAGGAAAACTGCACTATGCTTATACCCTTAATAATACTGCAATTGCGACCGAACGCATGATCGTTTGCTTGGCGGAAAATTTTCAGCAAAAAGATGGCAGTATAAAAATACCAAAGGCGCTCTGGCCTTACATGAATGATAAAAGGTATATTAGAGCAAACAAAAGTTAAAAAAGGATATAACTTAGATATAAAGAATGCAGACTGAAACTCATAAACAATCCCTTCTTGACAAATTAAACGCTGGGAAACCCCTATATACATCATTGCCAGAAGACAAAAGCAAAAGAATTATAGGCACAGAAACAGAGTTTGGAATAAGTAATGTAAAAGAATCCCAAATTCCGGGCTTCATAAGCAATGGTGGACGCATTTACATAGACAATGGGCACCATTTAGAATACTGCACTCCTGAATCCCTGGGCCCCTTAGAAGCAACTCTCTACGAATTAGCAGGAGAAGAACTGTGCAAGTCTTATGCTGATGAAATAACAAAGAACATAATTGACCTTCATGGTAATTGCTGGGGAGCCCATGAAAATTATTCCTGCTCAATCAATCCAGAAGAATCACATAAGTTTATGCCTCTTGTACTATTTCTCATAACAAGGCAAATCTTTACAGGAGCAGGACGCTACTTTTGGGATAAAGGCAAAAATCAAAGAACGTTCTCATTATCACAACGTTCTTCCTTTATTACTCATTTAGAGCACGTGGACACTCAAAAAGGCAGAAGGGGAATTATTTGCACTAGAGATGAAAGACACACTAATGTGGATAGGTTATATCGTTTTCATCTTATTGTTGGAGATGCTAATCGCTCTCCAATGGCTATTTTTCTCAAATTAGGTACTACAGCACTAATGCTCGAACTATTAGAAAAAAAAGCATTGCCTAAAATTGCCTATACTTATGACATAGAAAGAGCTCTCTATGACTTAAATAACATAAATAAAAAAACCGAAAAATGGACAGTTTATGGAACTAATCCTTTAAACATGGATGCTATTGATGTGCTACGGGAGCATTGGAAATCTGCCCAAATTTTAAAAGGAAGAGACCAAATTACAGATGATACCCTTGATATTTGGGAAAATACTCTTGATAATCTTGAACAGAACCCTCGTCTATTACGGAGAAGATTAGACTGGGTAAAAAAAAGAGAAATAGCTGAATGCTTTCTTAATTCTATTCCACAGCAAATAGATCAAGAAAACAATACCATTCTAGAAACACTTGATTTGCAATACCACATAGTAAAAGCGGAAGAAGATTATTTCGGATTTAACTTCTTTAATCAGGAAGGTGAAATAGAAAAACTATTTTCTCCAGAACTTATACGGAAAGCTATGACTGCTCCTCCGCCAAATACGCGCGCATCCATAAGAGCAAAAATTATTGATGAGTTTTATAATGAAAATATAAGTAATTCTGCATTGTTTGACAAGAGTTATTCATGGGGCTGGGACACGATAAAAACTCCATTCAAATTTTTAAATCCGAGAAACAACAAAAATTCCAATATTATTTATTTAGGCGACCCAAGAGATCCTTATTTAGATGTTTGGGAAGCCATACAAAATAAAGAGAAAAAGATGCCGAATTCTAAATGGTATAAACTTTACCAAAGATTGCAAATTTAGATATTAAACTTTTTCGGAAAAGTTTAAAAGCACAGCTTTCCTTGAAAAGTAATGTTTTTCAAAAAGAAAAAAAAGGAAGAACAGCAATGTAATATCTGTAATTCATACATAAATAAAAAATATAGCTTCTGCCCCCATTGTGGAAGTATGATTATTAGTAAAGAAGAAGAACAGCGTAACTTTGGCTTGTTAGGGCGTCATGATGCTGGAGCAGAAAATTTAATCCAGCAGCAAACATCCTCTGTTCGCGGAACATTCACAGATAGAATGTTAAATTCTGTCATGAATTCACTTATGAAAAATCTTGATCGCCAGTTTCGTGATTTGGAAAAAACAGACCACGCCTCATTTCCACAAGGTATTCAGATTAAAATTGGTATGGTCCCTTCAATGCCTAGAAAAAAACGCCAGTCTCCTCAACGCCTTCAACCAAAGATAAGTGAACAGCAATTGCAAAAAATGAGCACACTTCCCAGAGCAACAGCCAAGACAACTGTGAAGCGTCTTGGCGACAAAGTAATCTATGAACTTCAGACTCCTGGACTTGTTTCTCCTGACGATGTCCTTGTCTCTAAGTTAGAATCAGGTTACGAAATCAAAGCGATTAGTGAAAAAAAAGTATATGTAAATTCCCTTCCTGTAAATTTACCGATTCATAGCTTTGCAATTGAAGATGGCAAGTTATTTGTGGAATTTCATGCGCATGATTGAGGAATGATAAGACTTATTGTTAAAAAAAATTAAATCTGATCATAACAAAACAGTATACTTGCTTTCTAATTTCAATCCTTTCTTGTAAGCCTTTTCAACTAAATTCAAAGCTTGTGTTAAGGTAGGATCTTGTTTATTAAAATCAAACTCAATAGGAACAATTATGTCATTAAACCCTTTAACAGCCTTAATTCTAGATTTGGCAATCGCTTTTTGAGAAATTAAAACTCCATAATATCCTGAATCGAAAGATTTACTTATTTCTGTATTTAAATCCACAAATCTTGGTACATACATGAGATCTTTACAGACTTCGTTAAAATGTGATGCAAACCTGTCCGCGCTTCTAAAGAATTCAATTTCTTCTAAACCTGAACGCACCTCTTTACTTGGATTTGATAATCCATCATGTCCTCCAACATGTGGACCTTGATGTGGTGTGCCTTTTTCCTTATATTTTTTTTGTAATTTTTCTAAAAATTCTTCTTGCTTTTTTCCAAAAACAGAGTAAATTTCACAAAGAGAAGAATCCAAGGTTGTTCTAACTGGTCTTTTTATTCTATCAAATACAAGCTCAAAGGCAGGATCAGGAGTTCCAGTATTATTATAAAATGCATAGGCCATAACTTTTCTACCGTACTCACCATTTACTTCTTTTCTTAAATTGCTTAGATAAGGTGCATCTTGTAAAATACGTTTTTCAACCTCTGTGCAATTAAATCCTTCCATTTTTAAGAGTATAAAATCATATTAATAAACATTATTGTTGTGGATTACGAACAGTCTTATCCTAAATTAGGAAATCTCCTAAAATGATCGCGCCCAGAATTGAACTGGGGACCTCTGCCTTATCAGAGCAGCGCTCTAACCAACTGAGCTACGCGATCTTATCTCTCGAGCGTTTTCTTCATTTATAAAAGTTACCGCCCTGCCTTAAAAAATACAAAAATCTATCCTGCACTCCACAAGCTAAAATCTTAAATATTCCCTGCTTTCCTCAAACAAATGAATATTACAGAAAAATTTATATTTTTTTTATTGTTTTTTGAGATAATATTTTCTGCAGTTCTTGCATTCCAAGATATAACAAAGACACCATATTGCATCGTTGGAACTGAATGTGCAGCAGTGCAAAATTCTTCCTATAGTACTATTATAGGAGTTAAGTTGAGTGTGCTTGCAGTAACTGCATTCATGATGCTCTTGCTGCTCTACTTGCTTACCTTATATTACAAAAGAGGATATCTTCTTTTCTTAAAGGCAACTTTCTTAGGATCTGTATTAGCGTCTTATTTGCTCTACGTGCAACTAATCATCTTAAAAAAAATTTGTGCTTTATGCACAACCATAGATGCAATAATGATAATCGTCTTCTTGTATTTTAGTTATTCTTATATATACCATAATAAGTCTTAAAAGCTTATTTATGCAGAAAGAGATATGCGCTGGTGATCTAACGGTATGATCTCACCTTCCCAAGGTGATGGCCCGGGTTCAACTCCCGGCCGGCGCATCTTTGCAATAATCTTTAAATCTCCCCATCATTCAAAGCCCAAGGGGCTGTGGGGTAGTCTAGTAAGCCTTCGAGCCTCGGGTGCTCGCGACCCCGGTGCGAATCCGGGCAGCCCCATGATAGTTTTATAAACTTCCGCATCTTTAATACTCTTCTAAAAAATGAATTCAACTCTTGTTTCAGATAGCATCCTAGCACGAGCATTTCAGAGTAAAGAAGGACTAACAGAAAAAATAAGAAAACTTATTGGTCCATTCCAAACAGTTACTAGTCCAACACACGAAAGAATTTTAGAGAAGCCAAATCCCCCATATATTGAAGAATTAGAAAATGCCCTGACAAAGCTTCCTGAACTTTTAGGAACAGAAACTCCCTGGCTTCTTGGAGGAGCAATTAGCATCGCTCTATCGGCAGGAGAGATCTATAGAAAATTCTCAGCATTGCGAATTATTCTTCCGCCTAATAATTCATTGGAAAATCTTGCATCTAATATAGAACAAAAAAATTATGCTCTCTTTTCAAGAACTTGGATGATAAAATATCCAAAGAAAAGAGAAGGAAGGAAAGAAAAATTTGATGTCTACCTATTAATAACCCCAAATGAAGCCCTCACAAAAAAGTATGAAAATCTACGTTTTGTAAAACTTGACAGACGCAAAAGGATTCTACCGCATTATAACCTATTAGATTATATTGACATTGAGTTTCTCACAGTACAAAAAGACAATCTTGTTTCCAATGAAGGATACATATTTAAAAAAAACTTTTGCCCAGAAGGAAAGTTTTACACTCTTCCTTCAGGAAAAACAATCAGATTGGTTCATCTGGAATATATTGAACAATCTATTATTCAGAGAGGCAGAAAAAACGATTCTCTTGACAAAGAAGATTTAAGAATTATAGAACTCTATCGCCAGAAGCATTGGATTTAAAAACGTCATTTCATTTATGACTCTATGTTAATGAAGGAATTTCTGCATAAGTGCTGGGATTTTCTCAAAGCAGATACCTGGCAGTCCTGGACAGTATCACTTTTACTTGCTGTAATCAGCATTAAATTTATTTTTTTTCCTCTTCTTTCACTTATCACAGGATCACCGCTCCCCCTGGTAGTAATAGAATCCTGCTCTATGTATCATGAAGCTGATTTTCCAGACTGGTGGGAGAAAAATTCAGAATGGTATGAAAGAAAAGAAATCACTAAAGAAAAATTCGATAATTTTCCTTTTAAAAATGGATTAATGAAAGGTGATATAATTGTTGTTTGGGGAAAATCCTCATACAATATAGGTGATATAATCATATTCAATGCTGACCAAAGATATCCGATTATTCACCGTCTGGTCTCCCTTGCTCCTCTTGCTACTAAAGGTGATCATAATTCAGATCACCTCCCAGATAAACTGGAAGAAGACATCCCATCGCAAGAAGTAATAGGAAAAGCAGTGGCTAGAATTCCTTTTCTCGGTTGGGTAAAACTCATTTTCTTCGATATTCTCAAACCAGAACAGCAAAGAGGTTTCTGCAGATAATTATCAACCAAAATATTAAAATACCCTCCTTTCTTCAACGTACCATGGAATTTTGTGAAAAATGCGGTCGTATCATTATCTTCAAAAACGATAAAGCAATATGCTCTAGCTGTGGATGGCGCCCTAAAAAAAAAATCAGGATTAAAGCATCTGAAAAATTAAATAAACATGGCACTATTGCCGTTATTAACGAAAAAACAGAAAATGTATATCCCATAGTTGAAATTGAATGTCCTGTCTGTAAAAACAAACACGCTTATTTTTGGACCTCACAAACTCGCTCTAGTGACGAATCAGAAACAAAATTCTATCGCTGTGTCAAGTGCAATCATTCTTGGAGAAAATACAGATAAATGATGTTTCTTAAAAGTAGTTACAAATAGAAAGATTTAAATACTCTTTTTCTCTCTCCCTACTATGGTAAATACAACTCCCACACTCGAAGATAGAGCTATCACTAAAACTGAAGAAGAAAGCATAAGAGAAGCTAAACTAAAGTTAGATGAACTTATGAAAGGTAATAGTCGTATGAAAATTTACCTCGGAAATGTAGAATTTGCAGTACAGCTAAAGAGAACATTCACTGATTATGAAGAATATCGAGCATATCACTTATTGGCTAATAGTTCTCCTCTGAACTGTAAAAAATTCGACTTCCCTGGTGACCATTCAGTATTAAATTATATCAATGAGCAGTATCAAAATTTTAAATAATAATAAAAAATCACGATACTTTTTTAAACATCTCTTTTTTATTCAAGCTAAGGCCTCGTAGCTCAGCCCGGTTAGAGTACTGGACTCTTATTAATAAATAACGCTAAGAGAAATCCAGGTGTCGGGGGTTCAAATCCCCTCGGGGCCATTTCCATAAAAATGCTATGAAAAATAAATATTATAATGAAAAAGAAATTAATATAGAGAAATTTCTGGATTATGTGATTATTGTTGAAGGAAAAAAAGACCTATCCTCTTTAAAAGCTCTCGGTTTCACTAAATTATATACAATACATGAAACCTCTGTTCCTATAAAAGAGCGTGTTTTGGCTATTAGCAATCACTTAGATAAAAAAGACAGAGTTTGTATACTTACAGATTTCGATAAAAAGGGTAAACATCTTTACTTATTGCTCAAAACACTATTTCAAGAGCAGGGTGTTCGCTTAGATTCAACTCTCCGGGGAGTTTTGCTAAAAGCCCATATCTCACATATTGAGGGCTTGTACCATTACCTACAAAAAACTATATGAATAAAAACTAATCTTCTGCTTCATTAAATTAACTTTTAATTTCCTATCTAACCCACCAATCTTTTTATATTTTCGATATTATCTGCAATTTCATGGCCTCTCTTTGTAAGCTTAATTAGCTTAATTCTGCCCTTTTTCTCAAACATTACTAATCCCATCTTCTCCAGACTCTGAAGAATCTTAACCGCATGGCTATAAGTGCAATCAACTTCCTTTGCAAGTACGCTTCCATATCGCGCTCGAGCTAATCTTTTTAGTGCTACTAAGAGCAGTGCAGGCTTTCTCCGGAAAAAGATATCGAAGTGGTCTTTCATAAGATGTTTTAAATCATATATATTTACAAGCTATATATTGCACTATGTATCGGCTTTTAAATTTTTCTATTAGCTTGTTATCTTGAAGAGTAGCATCATTTGCTCTATTTTAGATATTAAAATCACAATTTTCTTAATCAGAGACAGATTACTCTGCATCTTTCCCCGTCAATTCCCTATATATTTGTAAATATCCTTTAGCAAAAAGCTCGGCTTTTCCTGCTACCAATTCAATCTGTGAAGCACCAGACCTAAAAGAATTTTCAATAAAGTTTTTATCACGCATCATCTTTACAGCTTCGCCAGCACTTGAAATAATACGTATATCCTCATCAGGAACATCTCCTCTATCAACCTTAATCCTTCCATCTTCGACAACTGCATTATAGTGCACATCACTCACAACAATCTCTAAAGTAGGAAATGCTGAGCTAAAAGGTGCATTGTGCAAATTCCCAGCGCCAATGCTAGCCAGTAAATATAAAACAAAACTTTCATTAAATGCATTAACAGCATCTTCATCACTCAATCCTAAAACAGGATTTTCTATTCGCAGAGTATATTGAGAATCGCCATCAGTATAAAATAAATATATAATAAATCCTGCTCCTATAATAAAGATTAAGAAAACTATCAGCGCAATTAGCCATTGTCTTCTCATCTCTGCATCATTCTTCCAAGCTTTATAAAACTAACATCCAAAGCCTTATAACCTTTAAAAATATTAAAATGCTATGGCAAAGAAATTCAAAATTCTCGCAGCATCGGACCTGCATGGGGAATCAAAACTAGCTAAAAAGCTCTCAGAAAAAGCAGAAAAGGAAAAAGTAGACCTTATTGTTTTATGCGGGGATATTACGGGCTGGTCAGAAACAAAAAACATAATAAAACCATTTAAGGAAAAGAACCAAAAAGTCCTCATCATTCCAGGAAATTGGGACTCATTTGCAACAACAGATGTCATCGCGGAGGTCTACGGAGTAAAAAACATACATGGATATGCAGTCAAATACCAAAACATAGGATTCTTCGGAGCAGGCGGCGCTCCAGGCTCTCCTGGCCCAGGCATGCTCTCTGAAAAAGAACTCTTTGAAACTCTCAAAAAAGCGCACTCTGGCTTAAGAGACATAGAAAAAAAGATAATGGTGACACACATGCATCCATCATCAAGTATCTCTGAATTTTCCGGCTTTCCCGGAAGCCAGGCAATTACAAGAGCTATGAAAGAATTCAAACCCGATATCCTCTTGCATGGCCATATTCACGAAGCTGCCGGAATTGAGCAAAAAATAGGCAATACTAGAGTTATCAATGTAGGCAAAGACGGCAAGATTATTGAAGTTTGACAATGTTCAATAAAATATGATTGAAACTAGATGAGCAGAGTTTCTGAAGTCGCCGAAAGTTTTATATTATATAATTCATTCTAATATGTGCATGATAAGAATTTTATCTAATAAAAGTAAACCGATAAATTTTGAACCAAGTAAGTTAACAATAGAGATGACTGTTGAGTTTGTGTATAATCCATTAATTGGGAAAAGAAGAGAGTATCAATGTGAAGTTGTATCAACTAATAAAAGAGATTTAGTCGCTCTTGTTTTGAAAGAATATCCAATTGCATTAACTTGGTCAGTCCATTCACAGCTTCATAAAAAGTTTGCATTTAAGAGAATGGAAATATATAATGTTTCTCCATACCAAGAATATCGAGAATTGTCAATATCACAGCTTGCTAAATTGTGCCTTGGAAAAGATGGTAATTATATGGATGAACATGGAAATATCAGATAATGAATGTAGAGTTTTCTCAATATCTTTTCTCAAGCAAATATCAAAAACATTAAAAGCTTCTTAGATGCTATTTAATCATGGTAGTCATTTTTTCAAGAAAGGGTGATTAACTGAAAAGGAAAACAAAACACTTAAATACTTACATTTCTTACAAGTAATATGCAAGAAGAAATAAGAGAGATAAGAACCGTGAAGATAACACAAAAGGGACAGATAAGCATCCCTTCAGCAGTTAGAGCGAGAGCTGGATTTAAAGAAGGGGCGAAAGTTAATGTTATCGCTTATGATGATAGAGTTGAATTAAGGCCAATGGAAAAAGAAAAATTAAGTGAGGCTATGATGTGCTACATAATGTCGGAAGAGGCATTAGCGAAAAATTGGGACACTCCAGAAGAGAATGAAGCATGGAAAGATTTGTAAAAGGAGACGTTGTTGTTTTGGAATTTCCTTAT
>CAYIDE010000011.1:0-13912 GCA_964362065.1 Candidatus Woesearchaeota archaeon
TCCTAGCAAGAGCATAGGAAACAACATCTCTGTGTTTTTCAAGTAATTCTGATATCTCTTTTGGAGTAAATTTAAGGTCTTGAGCCTCATAGATCTGACTTGCAAGTGCATAGGAAAGGTTTCCTAATAACCCAAAGCCTTTTTCTGCATGAAACCATTTAATGGACTTTCTTTTATCTTTGAAGAAATTCCCAGCATGGTTGATAATAGTAGTTAGGCTTAAATGAGATAACGTCACGATATCATTTTGCATTAAATATCCTAATTTAGCAGTGTTCTTTATTGCTTGACTTTTTTCTTTGGACATATGTTTGAATTCTAAATTCCTCACCATAGGAGCAATATTTATTTTTGAGAAAATACGACTTATAGTAGATGGATGCGGAAACCCAGATCTTTTAGCTAAAGTACCTAAAGAAAGTTTTTTTCCTTGAACTATAGCTTTCCTATACAATATAAAAAGTTTTTTGAGTTTTTTAAGAGGATATGCATTTTTGTGAAGACCATTATAGGTTGAGAGAGCATATTCATATGCTTTCCTTTCTGCCCAGGTTAGGGAAGGATCATTTACTACTTGGGAAATTCTAGATTTTAAGAGCGAAAGTAAGGAGATCCTTTCTTTTGTTCTTGCAGATATACGATTTTCAATTGCATATCTCCATGTAGAATACATTCCTAGTCCTTCAACATATTGCCGGACATATTCTCTCGTTTTTCCAATTGCATAAGCAATTTCCTGTTGATATTTACCATTGACTGTCATTGTAACAATCTTCCTTGTGTTTTCATCATTTGCATTTACAGATTCTTGCATGGCTTTGATTTCTAAAGGAGATAGCGGGGAAGGTTCATGCAAGGAGATTCCTGAATTCTTAGCATGTTCGTAGAACGATAAAGGCGAAAGCTCTGAGATAATTCTTATGAGATAATAAGGAGTTGGGTTTTTTTTGTCCTTTCTGTATTGATTAAATCAATAAATTTTTCATTGTCTATTACACATTTTCTTCCCGCTTTACTCTTTTTTATTTTAATTTTCTCCTTAATTGCATATCTGCATATAGTGTTATAATGCAGATTTAGAGTATTACCAATTATCCCTGTAGAAAAACCTTGCTCAGCTAAATCCTTTATTTGACTTATTACTTCTCTATATTCCATACTCTTCTAAGGTAGATAGGGTATTTTTAAAGACTATTATGATAAACTGAAGGTTGTACTAGAGCGATAGTTATTTAATATTCTTTGACATGTGTTTTTCATGGGATTACAAATAGGAGATATTGTTCCGAGGAAAGAAATCAGCTTTTCTGAGCTGAAGGGTAAGGTGATTGCAGTGGACGCTTTCAATGCACTTTACCAGTTTTTAAGTTCAATTAGACAGCCGGATGGGACTCCGCTGATGGATAATAAGCGGAGGATAACCTCACATTTATCAGGATTATTTTATAGAAATATTTCCCTGTTATCAGAAGGCATGAAATTGGTTTATGTTTTTGATGGGGAATATAATGCGTTAAAGAATAGAACACATGAACTTCGGCAGGAAGCAAAAGCTCTTGCTCAGGAAAAATTTCATACTGCACTTGAGGAAGAAGATATTGAAGCAATGGGTAAATATGCAAGAGGTTTTGCAAAGCTTACAGGGGAGATGATTTTAGAAAGCAAATCTCTTCTTGAGGCAATGGGTATTGCGATTGTGCAAGCTCCTGGCGAGGGAGAAATGCAGTGTGCGGAGCTTGTGAAGAGCGGACAGGCATTTGCAGTGGCAAGCCAGGATTATGATGCTCTTGTTGTTGGAGGAACGAAATTAATTCAAAATTTGACATTGGCCAGAAAAAGGAAGACTGTAGCAGGTTTTATGTATATTGCACCAGAGCTTATTGAGTATGAGAAGGTACTAAATGAATTTGGAATTGATTCAGACCAATTAATCTGCCTTGCTATATTGGTAGGAACAGATTTTAATCCTGGGGGAGTAAAAGGTATTGGTCCGAAAAAAGCTCTTGCCTTAGTTCGCGAAAGAAGATATCCAGTACAAATCTTTAAGGCAGTAGAGGAGCGATTGGACTTTAATTGGCAGGAAGTTTTTGAGATTTTTAAAAAACCCAATGTAAAAAAAGAAAAAATTAAATTTCCTAAACTTAATGCAGATAATATTAAAAATATTTTAGTTGACGAGCATGATTTTTCTCTGGAGAGAGTTGAGAAACAGCTTGAGAAGCTGTCTCAATTAAAGAAGCAGAGCCAGCAAAAGACGCTGTTTTAGAAAATATCAAATTTCTGGGTATTTTTTTGATTTTTTTTCTTCAATGATTTCTTCTATATCCCTGGTTAATAAAGTTTTTCTGCCCTTAATCTTTATAATCTCACTTAAAGCTGAGGCAAGTTTTTTTATATCTTCAGTAATTAATGATTCTATTTTTTTTAATGCATCAGGACTTGTTCTTGATATGCCATACTTTTTAAGCACGATAATTAAATTTTTTCTTTTAATTAATGTATTATCTTTTAATTTATTTTTTATCATTTTAAGTTAATGTATTAATATATAATTTTTAGTAAATCTTACTTTAAATTCTATTAAAAATTTTTCAATTATATATTCTGCGTTCAGCGGCACTATAAAAACCTGGCGAGCTATCCATTCACCACCATATTCCTTAACCATGCCCTTACTATTATTTCCCCTTAATAATTTAACAATTTTAACTTTTGTTGATGGGTTTAGATTGGTTAGAGAATAACTAAAGAGAATCTTGCTTTTAAAACGCATTACTTCGGAAAGGAATTTATTGTTTTTTAGACTATATCCTTCTCTGAAGAGGGTGTTAATAATTGAGGGAGGGTTAAAAAAAATTTCTTTGGGTTTTATTAGACTTATATGGAATCCACCAATTTTTTTAATTTCTTTTTTGTCTGATATTATCGCAAGGTCAATATCGTTAGGTTCATTTTTTCCTTTTATATAAGAGCCAAAGAGGATAATATCTAATATTTCAGGATCTTTTAGATAAATCTTAACCTTACTTTTTATTGCTGAAAGATTTTCTAAGTTCCTTTGCATATTCTTTAATTTTTAGGGCATCCTCCTTTGTAAGCCTTAAATTATAAGAATCTCTGTAAATGGAGAAAAGAGAAAAAACTTTAGAATATTCATTATAAAAGTATTTTTTTAATAATTCAAATCTTTCATTGTGATTTTTGGGAATTTGTCTTATTTCTTGATAAATTTTATAGTCGCAGAGGTTTGCAATTGCTCGAAAAAAGTTTACTGCTGAAACATTCCATTTTTCTTTTTTTAATGCTTCTTCAGCAAATTCTATAAAGTCATCAGCGTTTTCTATGAGTTCTTTCATTAATGTATTAGTTAATTATATGATATTTAAGCTTTTCGGATAATATATTAATTAAAATATAATTAGATAGGCAGGCAGAAGACGCTGTTTTAATTTGCAGAAAAAGATATAAAGTTCAATAATCTGATAAATCAATGGATAGAGGAATAAGTGATAGAAATATTCTGGAAAAATTCTGTGAGGATTTTTGCAGGATTGCGGAGAAACACTGCAAGTATATTATTGTTTCTGGATTTGTTGCAATAGCAAGCGGCAGGACAAGAGCGACCGAGGATATAGATATGATTATTGAAAGACTTCCAAGAGAGAAATTCATTGTTATGCATAATGATTTGGAGAATAATGGTTTTGAATGCTTACAGTCTACCAATCCAGAAGAGATTTATTCTTACCTTATAAATGAAAATAGCATTCGCTACACTTTAAAGGAAAATAAGTTATTTCCTCCAGAGATGGAAGTAAAGTTCGTAAAAGATGCTTTGGATGAATGGCAACTAAAAGAAAGACAGAAAATCTCATTTATTGGATTAGATGTTTGGTTTTCTTCTATTAATTTTAATATTGCTTTTAAAGAGGAATGGCTCGGCACGGATAAAGATTGTGAAGATGCCAATCATTTGAGAGAGATTTATAAAGGTGACATTTCAAATGATGAAATTGAGAAAATAAAAAAAATGATTATTCATTTGAGGAAGAAAGAATGAGAGATAAAACACATAATGAACAGATCGAAAGATGGGCCGCATTTATAAAAAATAAGCCTCAAGAAGAGTGGAGGCCCAAATTCAATGAATTTATAAATGCTCAATTTTTGCTGGCTAGGAAGTTTTATAAAAATCTTGAGAAGAGCGAGAAAGGAAGAGAGATATTAGAAAATTTGAGGAAGAAAAGGCTGAAAATGAGAGTAAGAGAAAGAGAGGTTGAAAATAAGGGGGAAGAGAAATCAGATATCGTATTAAGGAGTAAGTGAAAATTGTAGATTAATGCTCGATGTGGGGAATATTTATATACTTCTTGGAATATATTTCCATATGAAATACGAGGTGTTTTGGAAAAATCCTGATTATGTAGAGAGACCCCCACTTAAAAAAAACAAAACATGTGATTTTCTTATTGTTGGAGGAGGTGTAACAGGTGTTTCTCTGGCTTACTTTCTTAAGAAATATGGAGCAAAAGATATTGTACTCATAGAGAAGCATACTATTGCATCTGGGGCAACAGGTAAAGCTGCAGGGAGCATTGTGCTCAAAGGAGAACTTGATTTGGCAGAAATTATTAAAAAATTTGGTCAGAAAAAAGGGTTGCTTTATTGGAAGGCAAACCATGAAGGTTTACGTACTATGAAAGAGCTTATTACAAGGGAGAAGATACGATGTGATTTTGATTTTGAAGATACAATTTATGGCGGTGCAAAACGTAAAGCTGACACAGATGTTCTTGAAGAATATATTGTTGAAAAAGATATTGAGAAACTAACTGAACTTTTAGTAGGAAATCAGCTTCAGAAGGAAATTAGCACTCCTCTCTTTAAGTATGCAATTCTCTCACATCATCATGGCATTTCTGTCAATCCTTTACAATTCACTCAAAATCTTTCAAACGTTGCAGAGAAATTAGGTGTTGAAGTATATGAACATTCGCCGCTTATCCATATACATAAGAATAATGCACTAACTCCTCATGGAGAGATTCACTTCAAGCATATTATTCTTGCAATTGATTCTGATTTACGAAATAGCAAGATAAAGAAGTTAACCTCTACTATTGTAGTTACTAAACGTTTGCATAAGCATGAGTTAAAACATATTCATTTGCTTCCTAAAAAAATAGTTTGGGATTCTAAGGATATTTACCATTATCTTAAAATTACAGGAGATAACAGAATTTTACTTGGCTATGGCAACAAGCATGTTCATAAAAAACATACCAGCATTGACCCGCATAAACCCCATATTAAAAGGATAAAATTATTTTTACAAAAACTTTTTCCTGAACTGCATGAAAGAATTGAATATGCCTGGTCAGGAAGTTTTGGCATAACTGAATCTAAAATTCCGTTGATTGAGCAAAAAGGAAATAGAATAAGTGTAGGTGGAGCAGCATCTCAAGTTGTTTGTGTGATGGCTGCAAAGCATATTGCAAATTCGTTTTTTCATAAGCATTCTCTACTTGATGATTTTTTTATAAAATTAAGACCAAAAGAGGGATAGTTTGATAGATATATAAGTAGGTTCTAAAAGATACTGCTCGCCTCTGGCTTTTTTGATGTTTAAGGATTTAATAGAGGGGGGTTTCTAGGAGGATTATAGGGGGTGTTGTATAATACAGTTGGATTATAGTAATGGTGCTGATGGTAATGATTTTGTATTGGTGGGACTGCGGGGGGTTGTTGCCTTCTTTGACGGGGAGCTCTTATTCTAGGTGGAGTTCTGGGTGTTCTTCTTCTCTGTTCTGAAGGACCGAGTGGCTCATTACGTAAAAGATATCCGAGTGAAATGCATGCTATGATGGATCCTCCTACTCCTGTACCTAGTCTTATTGCAGGAGGTAGTTTGCTAGTGACATAGAGAAGTGCTCCTGTAGCTGCCGCCATTACCCCTATTTTCTTCATTAAGGATTTGTTACTCATGCTTTTCTTAGATATAAGAAGGTATTTAAATCTTTCTATTGTGACTATTATTTAGTAGTGTTATTATTTTTTCTTGGTTGGGTATAGCCCTTAGCCATTTCTTTCGCTCCCGCAGCAATGCTTTCAATTTCTTTCTTAGATTCTTCTGAAACTTCTGATTTCTTTTCAAGTTTTTTTAACCTGCTTTCACGATGTTTTTCCCGATATTGTTTTGCCAAGTCTTTGAGAACACGGTGTATGACAAGGCCGAGTATTATAATAGCTAATAAAAGTGCTAGATTACCCCATATATTTTTTATTAATTTAGAAAGAGGCATTATTATTCTTGGAATAGCAAGCTGTGCAACAATTATAGTAAAAGAGATACTTATTCCTATAGAGAGTAATTTTTTCTTAAAAATAAGCAATATTGGCTGGTAGAAAATTGTGAAAAATAATAACCAAATTAATAAGGCAGTTAAAAATGCCCAGGAAAGATTAAACTCATATCCAAAAAGAAATTTAAAGAGGGAGTTTGCTTTAAATATCCAATTCGTTGCAGAATTATCTCTAATTACCTTTGTCCATTCTCTTTGCAGATAAGTTTCTCTAATATTTTCCGCGTTTAGTTGTTCAATTTTTTCTTGTGTTTGTTGAATATCCTCTTCTAGAGATTCAGTTTGTGCTGTAGCAGTTAGACTATCAAATAGCAATGCGGATGCAAATAATAGATATAATACCGGTACTAATTTTTTCATGATAAAATTGTATTTTTCACTTAATTATTGCCTCTTTTGTATATTTATAGATATTACAAAAATTTATAAAGGTGTTGGTGCTATAATGGTGCATGCATAGAAGAGGGCAAGGGAGTATGGGGGGAGTTATTCTTTGGGTAGTAGTGGTTGTTGTTGTAGCTATTGTTACTGTAGCATATTTGGATCAAAGCGATACAGCAGGGATAGCTTTGGAAGGAATGCCTGAAGGATTAAAGTCTGTATTGGCAGCTGCGGGAAGTATTGTTGTTCCTGTTGCTAAATTATTGTTTTTTGCGGTGGCTCCTGCGGACCAAGAAGAAAACGTACAGGCTATCGCGTTTGCACTTTTTTTGCTTCTTTTTCTAATTGGAAATGAAGCCTTACGAACCTTTATAAAAAACAGGATTGTATCAGTTATTGCCGCAGCAATTATGGGGATTATTGCTTCACGCTCTATAACCAATACTATTTTGGAACAAACTGCTTTGGCAGCCGGACCTATTGCTACTGTTACGTTTATACTCGGATTTATTCCTATTTTTGCATTAACAAAATATATCACCAAATCGCGTCTTAAAAGTGTTTATTCTTATATGATTATTTATACAATTGCAGGGATTGTTTATGCATTAATCTTTCATTTTGCCTTTGAGGCTACTATTCTGGGGATTGTATATGGTGCTGGGATTGTTGCTCTCGGAGCTACAGAAATGATAATTCCTCATTATCAAAAGAAAAAGGAAGCGACCGAGAATAGGAGAACTGGTCAAACTTTGCGTGATATTAAAAAGACTGAGGAAGCAGCTCGGACCATGGCCGAAGGGTATGACAAGAATCCTTGAGTAATTATTTCTTTCCTATTCTTCTAAAACCAACAACATCCTTTCCATGATAGATAGGGACTTCATGGACTCTTTGCTTTTATATGCAAAAATGTATCTGATTATAAATTAAGTAGTCATTCTTAACAAAATTGATAATTATAAAGTATCTTTATATAATTAAAGGATAATTTTTGAACATTTATTATTCTTTAGATGGATTTAATTAACAAAAATGTTAATAATAATAGAAAAATATATAAAGACTTTAATTCTTAAGGAGATATGAATATATTTGAAATGTACCGCAAATTACAGAAATATGAGAGAGCTGTTTTTTCTATTAATGAACTTGCTCGTATTTTCCATATGACGAAAGCAGTAGCTTCTGTTTATGTATATCGTATGGTAAAGAAAGAATTATTGTATCGTATAGAAAAAAATAAAGTTTCTACAAATAATGATCAATTTATTATTGCTTCCCAGCTAAATTCACCGGCATATATCTCCTTTACTACAGCTTTTGCTCTCCATCACACTATAACACAGATCCCTGCTAAAATATATATTACTACCTCACGAAAAAGGAAATCAATAAATATATTGGGCATGGAAACTTTATTTGTTACAATTAAGCCAAAATACATTTTTGGTTATAGAAAGATTAGAAAAGGTCATAGTTATATAATGCTTGCGGACTTAGAAAAAGCGATTATAGATTGCTTGTATCTTCCTCGTTACTGCCACTTACAGTATGTTGTTGATGCGCTCCGTGAAGCAGATATTGCAAAAGTTGAATCTTATGCACGTACTTTTGGAAAGGAAGTAGTGCTGCGACGGCTTGGCTACTTACTTGATGTGCTTGGGAAGAAACATACTCTTCAAAGAACTACTTCTACACCATACATTCTCTATCCTATTATTAGAAGTAAAGGAACTTTTAATAATAAATGGTATTTATATATAAATGTAGAGGTGCGTCCAGAAGGCAATGATCAGTAAAGATGAGCTTCTTGATCTGGCACGTTTTCATAGGTTGAAACCACATCAGCAGGAGAAACATTATCTTCAGTCAATTCTTCTAAACTCGCTTTATTCAGTTACAACCAATGAATTAGTATTCAAAGGAGGAACTGCGCTTTTTTTCCTCTTTGGCCTTCCAAGATTTTCAGAAGATTTAGATTTTACTATAGTAAGTTCTTTAAAAAAAGAAAAGCTCATTGAGAATGTTAGTCGTGATCTTATTGCTCTCGGTATTTTACATAGAATACACCATGTAAAAGAGAATAACACTTCCCTTTCCTTTACTGTTGGTGCTGAAGGCCCATTATTTACAAAGGAGATTGAGCGAAATCACGTACGCATTGAAATAAGCAAACGAGAAACAGTAATGTCTTCTTTTGCTCATGAGATATCTTCTTATTATCCTGATATTCCCTCTTTCAGCATCTTGGCTATGGACAATAAAGAAATATTGGCTGAGAAAGTAAGAGCTTTGTTCTCTCGAAGTTATGCACGCGACCTTTTCGATATTTATTTTCTTTTAAAGAAAGGAGTTATTGTCAATAAAGGTCTTATTGCAGAAAAACTTAAATATTATGCAAAAACTTTTAATTTAGATGAATTCAAAAGGAGCATTAATTTCTTGGAAAAGCAATGGGCTGCAGAATTGAATCCATTTGTCATTGGCGAATTGGTGAAGTTTAAAGATGTTAAAAAATTCGTGCTGGAATTTTTCTGAGTAATGTCAAGGAACTTGACATTCCTTGAGCATCCAAACCTCAAGAATGTTTCACATTCTTGATGGCATTCAAGAACTAAAAGTTCTTGATGACACTAGTGCCTGCCACATCGTGTTTTTGATATAAAAAAGAAAATTTTATTTCTTTCCTATTCTTCTAAAACCAACAACATCCTTTCCATGATAGATAGGGACTTCATGAACTCTTTTATGCCCAGAAGGAGAGTTGTAAATGAGCATGATTCCAATTACTACAACTACAAGGCCAGAAATCATTAGTGTAAGGTCATTAATCTGTTTTGGGATAAAAGTTAAAGTTGCCTTTAAGGGTTTTATTGTTGATATCGCCAATATTGCAATGCCTGCTATTGATATAATGTATCCGAGAGTTTTTTTTAACATTTTTCCATCTCTTTGATGTTCTTTAGAAGAGGGATTTGTATTTAAATGTTACTGCAAAGTGTTTTAAATAACTCTTGTTTTAGAGATTTATGAAAGGATATGACATACTTGGCAATGTTGCAATTGTGAAGTTTGACAAGAAAGATTCTGCTATAAAGAAAAAAAGGGAGGCAAAAATATTATTAAATAAACAAAAGAGTGTAAAAACAGTGCTTGAAAAAACTCAGAAATTCAAGGGAAGATTTAGAAAGCAAAATACAAAATTTATTGTAGGAGAAAAGACAAAGGAAGTCTTATATAAAGAGAATGGCTGTGTTTTTAGGTTTAATGCTGATACTTGCTATTTTTCTCCTCGTTTGGCGAGTGAGAGATTGGAGATTGCCAAAAAAGTTAGAAGAGGAGAAAAAGTCCTTGTCATGTTTGGAGGTGCTGCACCATTTGCTATTGTTATGGCTAAAAAGTCTAAAGTTGGAAAAGTAGTAAGTGTTGAGATAAGCAGGGCTTGCAACAAATATGCTTTAGAGAATGTGAAGAGAAATAAAGTCAATGATAGAGTTGAAATTTTGCAGGGAGATGTAAGGAAAGTTTTGCCTAAAATGAAGGTTAAATTTGAGAGGATTGTTATGGCGAGACCAAATTTAGAAGATAATTTTTTGGATGCTGCATTATCAAGGATAAAGAAAGATGGAATTATTCATTATTATGGTTTTTGCTCTGTGGATGAGATTGAAGCAATGAAATTCATGATTTTGCAGGAAGCTAAGATTGCTAAGAAAAAAATTAAGATTTTGAATGTGAAAAAAGCAGGGGATATCGGGGCTTATGTTTTTAGGTGGAGAATTGATTTGAAAGTTTTGTAGTTTATTTCTTGCTTATTAATATGCTAACAAGATTTTCTTTAACCTTTTTTCTGAGTTTGTATGTATTTCCCCAAATTGCATATGCTTGCCAACCTTTGTAAATATCATAAATTTTTCCAAAACCTAATAATCCTTTTTCATATAATTTTATCTTTTTCTGCATACTTTTAATATTTCTTTTTCGTAATAATCGAAAATGGTAAAAGTTGCGAAAGCCAACAAAGTCAATTCCTCTCTTTATAGGAATAATACGAGATTTATATGGATGAAGAGTGATTAATAGTTTTTCTTTTAAGAAGTTATTAATAATTACTTTCCATATTTCTAATTGCTTTATGGAATGATGAAGAATAATAAAATCATCAACATACCTAATATAATATTTTATTTTTAAGCTGTGCTTTATAAAATAGTCTAATTCATTAAGATAAACATTAGCAAAGAATTGAGAAGTATAATTGCCTAAAGGCATACCCTTTAATTTTTCGTTATGATTGCTATTATTGGCGAGGATATTTCTTATAAGCCAAATAACTTCTTTATCTAAAATATTTTTCTCAAGAATAGACAGCAAAATAGCATGGTCAACTTCCTGAAAATAATGTTTAATATCAGCTTTCAAACAAAAACCACTTTGATTTATTGGATTGTATACCTTTTTCAAAAATCTTTGGAAACGCTGTAAGGCAAACAAAGTTCCTTTGCCAATTTGATTGGCGCAAGAATCATATATGAATTTTTTTTCTAAGAATGGCTTAATAACAAGAGTTAAAGCATGATGTACAACTCTATCTCTAAAGTCAGATTTAGAAATAACTCTTGTTTTCGGGTCTCGTAAAACAAAGTTAATTAGAGGCAGAGGTTTGTAAGTTTTATTTTTTAGTTCATAGTGCAAATTGACTAAATTTCTTTCAAGATTTTCTTCAAATTCAATAACATCAATATTCCCTAATTTTTCTTCTCTTGCTTTGCGCCATGCTAAAGTAAGATTACCCATAGAGCAAAGATATGGATAAAGATTATTATAGGTTTTCATATTGTCCCTATCATGCATGCAGTAAGCTATTCGACCGTCCTCGTTCGAATTAGCGAGATTCTCGTTGTTCGAATTCAAGTTGAGGTTCCTGTTAAGATACAACCTGGACAGTATAGCCCTTTACTCTACATATCACTACCACTTCATATTTCAGATACTCTTACTTAATGTTGCAGTTGTATTTTATAACTTATCAAGAAAATATTCTTGATATAGCCTTGAGCAAAGGGCGTGTAGCCTAATCATTACATGCATGATTAGGAAGAATTATATTGATAATGACTTTATATTTTTTCTCAGCATGTAATAAATATATTTCGATATATTATATTAAAAAATAATCAATTCTCTTCAAGCAATTTTTTAGCATTTACAAACCTGCTTTCTAAGTCTGATTTTCTTTTAGAGTATAATTCATCAATTGATTTTCTTAACGCTTCAAAGTTCGCTTTTTGCTGTTCTTTCAGCTGTTGAGCAAAATCGAAGCCGGCGGCTTCGCCGCTTACAACAACTACCCGACCGCCCACGTCCGAATCAGCGAGATACACGTCGTACGAATCCAAGTAGAGGTACCTGCCAAGATACAACCTGGACAGCCCTTCTTTTTTTGTGTAGAAATATCTGCTTCCTTTTTTTTGAAGCTTCTTTGGCAAGCCAATAGATAAATCAATATCCTCTGAATTAAAATAACCTGAATCTGAAATAAGAATTGGAGCATAAATAATTTCTGCTTCATCTCTTAATTTAAATGCTAATCCATGAGGAGAATTTTGGTCTTTTTCTAAATCAAAGCCTGTTAAAGGAATCATTAGGGGCATTTTTATTTTAGGGTTTCTCGCTTTTAATTGTGCTATGATGTTTTTAGCTAAATATTCATTTAGAGCAGTTTCGCTTCTTAAAGCTAAGGCAGAATCTTCATAAGTTCCTCTTAGATTTAGCCCTAAAGAGTTGTCTTTTGCATTTGCAGATAATGTTAATTCTAGCTCTGCGGGTGTTGCTGTGTGCAGAGCAGAGTCTCTAAGAAACTCATTTACTGCAACATTGTAAAATGGTTTTGAACCCGTTACTAACTTGCTTTCTTTATCGTAATAAACATTATTTGATACAACAGGAAAATCTTTATATTCTCTTACAATCTCTTTATGAATATACTCTCCCAAATCTTCTCCTAAATAATCTACTCTTGGAGTATTGACTAATGGTTTTCCTGTGAATTTTTGTGTAAGGTTTTCTATTGTCATTTTATTCTAATTTTAATTCTTTGGCTAAAGCTGAAATATGTTGAGCTTTAATTTCATATTCTTCTTTTGCTTTAGATTTTAGTGCTTTTAAGTTCGCTTTTTGCTGTTCTTTCAGCTGTTGAGCAAAATCGAAGTCGGCGGCTTCGCCGCTTACAATTACTACCCGACCGTCCCCGTTCGAATTAGCGAGATTCTCGTCGACCGAATCCAAGTCGAGGTCCCTGCCAAGATACAACCTGGACAGTCCATCTTTTCTTATATGGAAATATCTATCACCTTTATTGAGTTCTTTTGGCAATCCAATAGATAAATCTATATCTTCAGTATTGAATTGCCCACTATCTGAGTCAAGAATAGGGGCATAGATAATTTCTGCTTCGTCTCTTAATTTAAATGCTAATCCATGAGGAGAATTAGAATCAGTGACTAAATCAAAGTCTGTCAAGGGAATCATAAGAGGCATTTTTATTTTAGGATTCCTTGCTTTTAATTGTGCAAGAAGGTTTTTAGCTAAATATTCATTTGGTTTTTTTCCACTTCTTAAAACTAAGGCAGAATCTTCATAAGTTCCCTTTAGATTTAATCCTAAAGTGCTATTTGATGTGTTTGCAGCAATTATTAACTCCAGTTCTGCAGGAGTTGCTGTGTGCAAACCATTTCCTTTGAGGAATTCATTTACTGCAACATTATAGAATGGTTTTGATCCCTTTACTAACTTGCTTTCTTTATCATATTTGATATTATTTGTTACAACAGGGAAGTCTTTGTATTTTCTAACAATTTCATAATGAATATACTTTCCTAAATCTCCTCCTAAATAATCTGTTCTTGGAGCATTGACTAAAGGTTTTCCTGTGAATTTTTGCGAGAGTGTTTGTTTTTTCATTTTATTCTAATTTTAATTCTTTGGCTAAAGCTAAAATACGTTGAGCTTTGATATTATATTCTTCTTTTGCTCTTAATTTTAACGCTTCAACGTTCGCTTTTTGCTCTTCTTTCAGTTTTTGGGCAAAATCGAAGTCGGCGGCTTCGCCGCTTACAATTACTACCCGATCGTCCACGGCCGAATAAGCGAGATTCCCGTCGCAC
>CAYIDE010000012.1:0-13834 GCA_964362065.1 Candidatus Woesearchaeota archaeon
GCCGATACAGGCTATGCCGGCCGCATTGGAATTTTTGAAATTTCTGAGGTTGTGCTTGTAATATTATAATAAAGACGGCCTGGCTGTAAAGTTGTATTGTATGTATAAACAGCATTCTGCCCTGGTCCAAAATTATTATTTGAATTTTTCAAAGAGAGAAAAACACCTTTCTGCTCTATATCATTCCACGCTCCAAAATTTCTATCGTTATAACTATATATGCATTCCTTTACTGCTATTTTATTTTGGTAGGCAGACACTTGCAAAGATAAGGATATAAGCATGAGTGCAGAAATTAAAGTAATAATTCTTAACTTCATATTATGTAGGTATGAAAGGCTGCCCAGGAAGTCCAGTCGTCAATGGAGTGCTCCTTTTACACTCTTCATTTAAAGAACTATTCTCAATTAGAGAGCAATAAGCAGAGTCTCTTTTAAGATAAGCTGTAGAGGCATAACATCTATCCTTTAGCTCTGTTGAAAGAGAATTACATGCAAAAGGCAAATCAGCTTCCTTAAATATAATTCCACAAATTGGGCTTATTTTTTCCTGCTCTGCACATGTTTCAAGAGATTCTGCTCTTTCTTTATATCCAATCTGAGATTCATCTATATCTCCACTAACTGATTTTGCATCTTTTTGAATTCTAATAAACCAGAGCATGATAACAGCAAGCACCGTAATACCCAATATAATAAATGCTATTATGAAAAAACTCTTTTTCCTAGAAGAATTAGATTCAGATCCAAACGATTGCTCTTCCTCTTTTAGCATAATATAATTTATGTATCCTCTTTTCTATTAAGAGAAGTTAAGGAAACTTATAAAACCTTCGTTGACTTAGAGCGCAAAAGTCGCTCAAGAACTTTTCTTGTAATTGAAACATCAGCTCTTTTCTGAGTCGCTTTCATAATTTCTCCCATAAGAAAGTGAAATGCGTTTTCCTCTCCTCTTTGATAGCTATCTACTGCTGACCTATGCACAGCAAGAATCTTCTCTATAATATGCTCTAGCTCTTTCTCATCACTAATTTTTTCCTTAATATCGCTTGGCAAAAAGCTCTTAGGATAAAACTGCTTTAAAATTTGCTTGCCTTGAAGAACTGTTATCCTCTGTTTTTTAACCATCTCTAGCAAAGAAACAAAATGCTGAATATCAATATCTAATTTATCAAGTGTTGTTTTATGCTCTTTCAATAATCTCAAAAGCTCTATAGTCACCCATGGAAGAGCAAATCTCGGTTCCATGCGCTCCGCAACTTTTTCAAAAAATTCCGCTATATCCAAATGCTTAGTTAAAATCTCTGCATTTTTCTTATCAATTTTATATTTCTTAATAATTAGAATTAATTTTTTTTCAGGAGAATCAGGAATTTTCTTTGAAAGAGAATTAATAAAGTTTTTATTAAAATATAATGCTCTCAAATCAGGATCAGATATAAATCTATAATCCTCTGCTCCTTCTTTGCCCCGCATAAGCATTGTCTTTCCTTTAGCATCATCAAATCTTCTTGTTTCCCGCTTATTTCCTCCTTCTTGATTTTGTCTTTGTAGTTCAAAATCTATTGCCCTCCATATACTATCTAAAGAATTAATATTCTTAATTTCCACTCTCTCACTTCTGCCAGGAATATTAACATTTACATCTACTTTAATTCCTGCATTTGAATCAACTGCTTTTAAGTAAGCCAATGCATGTAATAATTTTTTCAGCCAATCCACAACTTCTTCAGACGTTGAAAAATCAGGCTCTGTGATTATTTCAACTAATGGCAAACCAGACCTATTATAATCAACTTCTCCGCTTTCAGGATTCCAGGATGCTGGATCTTCTTCTAAATGCATGCTGCTTATTGTTATGCCATAAAATTTTCCGTCAGCTCCTATGGGATTAGCATGCTTCCCAGATAAAGTACTTTGATACCCTTTTGGCAAATCTGGCCAGTCATAATGTTTTCTCTGCCAAGACATTACCATATTTATTTTACATCCAAGCATTAATCCAATCGCCACTGCTTTCTCAACAGCACTCTTATTTGGAAGCATTGGCTTAGCCCCTGGCTGTCCTGTGCATATAGGGCAGATATAAATATTCTCCCTCAATCCCCTCTCTCTGGATGCTTTGCATTTACAAAAAAGCTTTTCTTTTGTGACCAAATATGCATGAATTTCCAGTCCAATCACCCCCTCAGGAATTTTTACTTTTTCCTTGTTTATTTGCGTTTGTATTGCTTTCATACATCTTTGAAGAATATTAGATATAAAAACATTGCTCAAAAAACTAAACAACAGTCACAGAACCGCAATTTACTGTGGTGGTTCGTCCTGCTGATTTAACAGTTAGTGTATAAGAAACTGTCCCTGTTGTACCATAAGTCCTTGTTCTTGGATTAGTATGCGCTGAATCAAGAACTCCGTTTTCATCTACCCAATCATAAGTAGCATAAGCAGGGTCAGCTCCCAATACAGTTGCACTCCAAATCACTTGATATTGACTAAGAGGCAATGCAGGAGGTCCTGGAAATCTCAGCACAGTATTCTTATTAGGAGAACAAGATACAATAAGCGGAGCCTTATTAAGTTTCCACATTAATACACGAATATTGTCTGAATAACTGCTATCAAATTTTCTTATAGTAATTGTTGTGGATGTTTTTTGAATCCATCCTGCATTATGATTTCCTTCGTTATCATTGAGTTCTCCACCTGCAAAAAAAGAATTTACTCCTCCACTTGAAGAACCATCTGTATCATTAAACTCGATATAGACCAAAGAATCCATAGTGTTCAAGTTGTGTGTAAAAGTCGTAAGGCCATTAGGTATATTTATCCATCCACTATCAAAATCAGGAGTAGAACTTCCCCCTCCAAGTTTTCCATTATTAATTGCTTCTTGTAAAGTATAATCGCTTCCATCGCTTGCACGAATAACAACTTCATCAGCACTATGACCAAATACCTGTGCTTGAGCCTTATTTTTACTAAAACTTCCTATTGGGCTAAATGCATAAACCATCAAAGCCCCTGCCAATAGCAAAACAGCTCCTAATAAAACAAAGAATCTTGTCTTACTAACATTCACCTCAAATTTCATAACCTTAAAAGAAATGCAAAGTATTTAAATCCTGCGATTAATTTATAAAATTTCTCCGTTAAGAAATAACTGTCCTGAAAAACAAAACATCAACATTACACGCTATCAGACCAAACCTCTCTAATAGTGTAACCTATCTTCTCTCTATTCAAAAATTCTATAAGTTGCCTTATATTATTAACAGGAACAATAACTCCTGTTTCAATTCTTTTTCCGCCTAATTCTTCAATTTTACCCTTTGATGTATAAACCTTTTTACCAACTTTTTGCTTATATCCATATAAATTTCTCCAAAGAGAAACTTTTTTTCTTCTATTATGTTTTTTGAATGAAAGTTCTAATAAGCTATATTGATCAATCTTATCAGGAAAATCTTTATACTTTCCATAAAGAAGTATTCCATCACTAATAACGCTTCTTTTTAAAGATCCCCAAGAGGTAAGATCTCCTATTTTCAAAGATAGTTCATGCTTCAATCCTTTTAATTTCCATTTTTTTTGTGTTTCGGATTTTAAAAAAGATGAGAGAGCTAATTCTGCTCTTTTTTCTATATTCTTAGAAGTATCAATAAATAAGTCTATATCGCTATCTTTGCTAAAGTCTCCCCTTGCTATAGACCCAAACAAAATAATTCTGGTTATATCTTTAGCCACGTCACTCTGTAATAAAAATGAAACAAAACTGCATGCATATGCTATGAGTTCTTCTCTTTTCATAATAATTTTTCTAAAAGCTCCTCCAATTTTCTAAATAGATTAATGGCTTTTTCACTTTCTCTATTGACCTTTGCTTGCCATAACTTAACACCTCGCAAATATTTTCTAATCTAACCATCAGCTTGATTATCTCATCTTTGTTTTCAAATTCAGGAAGTTTCTCAGCAACTTTCTCACTCTTAAACCATCTATGGTTTAACTGAAAACCTGCTAAAACAAGTTTTTTTCTATGAAGAAGCAAAGAAAGAAGTTCTGCAATTCCACGTGAAGCATGCAGGCCAATAATCCTCTGTGATTTTTGCAAACATTGAATTTCAAGAGCCCATTCAAAAATTATTTTCTTATGGGTTTCGAAAGCTTCCCTGTGTTCTTTTTCCTTCACATGAGATTTTATAGTACTAAGTATATAAATTTTATGGTACCTTATAACATATGCTACTAAGTAAACTAATAACATATTACCAAGTAACATAAAGCTCAATAAAATGTTTCTAATCCCTTAACATATAATTTCTTTTACCAGCAAAACTCTCAGCAGCAATCAATGGAAATAGAATTGTTGCATCCCCAAAAACTTTCACACTCTCTGCATCAGGCAGAATCTTTCCCCATGAAACTGCCTCGTCTGGCTCAGCTCCTGAATCACTACCATCATATTCTTGCGAGGTATTAATATAGACCGCATAATCTGCTCCATTTCGGAGCATAGCCGCATTTAGTAAACTATGCTTTACTACTCCTGCACCTAAGATAATCAGCCCTAACTTATTCAATCCGATTGTAGCATCATTCAATCTCTTTGTATCCTCTGTTATATCAATGACAAAATCTCTATGCCTATGCTTGAAAAAATAAATATTATCCCCTAATGCTCCATCGCTCAAAGCAGGGCAATAAATTCTTATTTTATTTTTCCATGCCCAATAACAAATGCTCCTCTTATCTCTAATTCTCCGACCCATTGCCCAGATAATATCTGATGGATTGATTAGTTTTTTTGTCTTCCTAGATTCTTCATGTAATTCCTCCAGCAATGCCTGCACCCACTTCTCAAATTCAATATATCTATTATTAGAAACAAATATATTTCCGATTCGATTAATTCCTTTTTTCCTAAGCTCTTTCCCTGAAGCTCTAAAATCACCTACTATAAAATCTCCCAAACATTTAATAATATCTTCCTCAACACCTCCTGCAGTTGTAACAATTAAATTAATTTTCTTATGTTCAACTAAATATCTAAATATTTCTCTTAAACCAGAAGAAACCATATTAGAAGTATATCCCAAAAAAATCTTTGCGTCATTTTTTATCATTTTTTTAATTATTGAAATTGCTTTAGAAAAATGATCTGCCTGAAATCCTGTTGTTGAAAAACTCTCTAATAACTTAGTATAATCAACTCCTTGATTAAAATCATACCCTTTTACTCTAACCCCCTGAATGTCTATACCTTTTCTTAAAATATTTTTTCTTGCGATTTTTTCTTTAATCTCCATAATAAAATTGTACCTTAATTTATAAGAATTAAAAATCCTAGCTTACAGGCCAGAATATTTTCAATAGCGAAACAAAAACAACAATCAATATCATGAAAATAATCACATGCACAGGACTAAGCATAAATTTACTTGGATATTCTTCATCATATCTCATAAGCCCTCCAAATGCTCCAGGCATGCTTATTCTTGTATCTTCAGCCATGCTCTTTACAGAGAAAAAAGCTATAAAAAACTATCTATTACCTATTAAGAGCTTGTAAAAGCACGTTTTTATTTCTTCCCCTAGCATTCTTCCCCCATAAAACAAAAATTCTGTTTATACGAGACCAATATCTCTTAGGAACAATTTTCATTAATGCGAATTCAGTTTGTGCTGGATTTTTAGTTTTAACAAATCCAATTACATTTGCAATTCTATGCACATGCGTATCAACACAAATCGTATCCTGTGCATGAATCTCACTCAGAACAAGATTCGCGGTTTTCCTGCCAACTCCGGGCAATTTTATTAGCTCATCAATTTTGTCAGGAACTCTACCATTATATTTATTTTTTAGTATTTTTGCACTAGCAATAATGTTTTTAGCTTTAGTTTTATTATAATTTATTTTCCTTATCAAAGATAAAACATCTTTATATTTCGCATAGGCTAATTTATTCAAAGCACCATACCTTCTAAATAGATTTTCAGTCACAGGAATAGTAGTTTCATCTCTGCTTTGCGCACTTAATATAGTAGCAATCAGAGTCTGCCAGTCATACTCCCAGCCCTCGCCTGCAAGCCTTTTCTCAATACTTCCATACTTTTTTTCAGCTTCCTTGAAAATTCTTAAAAACATAGCTCTTTTTCTATTCTTGCTCATGATAATAATGAAATCATTTTTTTGTAATTAGAATCATAGTTACTTAGATGATTTGTACTATCTAAATCTTCCGATTTTATTTCTCGAATATATAAAAAGTACGAATTCTGCCTGCTTCAGTAAACAAGTCAAAATTATATCTTAAACTAAATTTACTTCCCTTTGCATAAAACTTTATTTCATCAAGGGAAGGAATATATCCATATGCATCGCCCCAATCTTGTTTCATAGATAACCTATTTCCCTTTTCTAAAGTTGCGTTGGTCTTTTCTCCTAACTTAGGAGTATCTAAACATAATACTTCAACGCATCGGCTCAATCTATGTATAGCTTTCTTCTGCTCTTTAGGACTAAATTCTAATATTCCAGACCAGAGCCATAAGCCTATATCTCTCTTTGGTATTTCAATACTCAATAAATCTGCTTCCAAAATTTTTACATTTGTAAGTTTAGAATATTTTTGCTTTAAATGATTACATAAAGAGGAACTTCTTTCCAATGCTGTTATTTCTCCCAGGTACCTCCTTATTAGCAGGCCGTCTATAACTCTGCCTTCCCCTGCTCCAATTTCCAATATAGAATCTGTTTTTTCCCAATATGATTTTAATAATGCTACATCTGGTGTTCCTTTTAGACCAGATTTTTCTAAAAATTTATCTTGCAAAGTACCAACTGGCATTCTTTCATAAAATTCCAAATTATCTTTATTTGCAAAGTTATCTAATGTAACCATATAGTAATAACTAAATCTTCTATAGATAAAATATTGGTGAAAAAAAATTTTCATCATTAATAACATTTAAATATGTCAAAGTATTGATAAAAAAATGGAAGAGCAACTCCAAATATTAGGTCTTTCTGAAGCAGAAAGAAAGGTTTTTCAATCTTGTCTTAAGCTTGATTCAGCCAAAGCAAGCAAAATTGCAGAATATGCAAAAATAGAGCGTCAAGCAGCATATTATACATTACGACAACTAATAAAAAGAGGTTTTGTTACTGAAACAATAAAATCTGGTGTTAAGTATTATGCTTGTGTTAATCCTGCTCTATTAAAAGAAAATATAGAAGAAGAAAAAAGAATTAAACAGGAAGCATTAAAAGAGATTGTGAAAAAGTATCATGATTTAAAAGGTATACAACTTCCAAAACCAAAAGTTGAGTTGTATGGAGGGCTTGAAGGATTTAAAACAGCTGCTAGAGAAGCAATTTCTGGGAAAGATAAAGAAGTTTATTCTATTATTAGTGAAAAGATAGTTAATTTCAGACCGATATTTCTGGATCCTTACATTCATAAAAGAGTTGAAAAAGGAATTAAAGTAAAAGTTATTAGTGAGGACACGCCTCAGATAAGAAAAAATAAGAAAAACGATAAGAAATTATTGCGTGAAATTAGATTCTTAGATATATTAATTAAAGGAAAGGACTATGAAATGGCTATAACATCTGATAAAGTAATTTTTCTTATCGTAACAGAAAAAGAACAAATAGGTATAAAAATTGAAAGCCCTGAATTTGCCGAATTGCAAAGGAATATATTTAAACTGCTTTGGAAGCAAGCAAAACCTTAACATTTTTAACCTCTTCTTCTTTTCGAAAAACATGAGTCTTAAAAAGCATCTTGTTGAAGCAACCGCCTTAATCACAGTTGGAAACCCCGCTTTTACAGCCCTTGAAATGATGTGCGGTATGCCTCATCAAACTTCAATTAATGCACGCATCTATGGAACAGGCTTGATTTATCTCGGCCTTGCCTCCTTGATTACAAAAGGCAGAAAATATTCATTAAATTACTGGAATATAGATTTTGAAAGGAAAAAATATCTCTTGGATATTCATGATGCTCTATATTCTATGAGTGTAAGTCTAGCCACTGCTCCGCTTTTTTATTGGGCAATGGGTGGAAAAAACCTAAAAGAAATTGCTTTAGGCACATCAGTTTCAGCAAGCCTTGGCTTATTTTTAGGAATGCCTTCTTTATATGCAGTAGATGCATTTAATGATTTTGCAGATATTGAGCCCTCAAACAGGCTCCCTGAAATTATTAAAAACAGCTCAAAAAAAACCAAAAAAACAATAATGGGTATTGCAGCCTTAACCTCATTAGGCCTAACAGCTGCAATTTATGCACTAACGCTATATAAAAACTAAAGAAAAAATCTGGAGTTTAATATTTTTGATACCACCAACTTTAAAATACCTCTCTCCCTTCAAATAAGCATGCCAGAGCTAAACATAAAAGCCATAGAAGAGAAATCTGTATTGTTATTTCATAAAGTTTATAAATGCCAAAAACATGTAATATATAATATGCTCCCCGGTGATCTAAATAGGTCGCCGGATGAGTACTTTTTCTTAAAGGAGGAAAGTCTAAACATTGAATAACTCATTAGTCTTTATTGATGAAGCATTTCTTTCAAAATTAAGCAAGTATTTTGGTAGCGGAAAATATATTAAATTTGATAGAATTGTCTTTGCAAAAAATATTGCTGATAAAGAAAAAATGATTTGCCTTCGCGCTTTTCTTTACACTGCTCCGCCTTATCAAAGTGAACCTCCGACTAAAGAAGAAGAAAGAAGAAAGAAAGGATATGATAAATTTATTAGAAATATTTCAAAAAATGAAACAATAACTATAAGAGAGGGTAGATGCCAAAGATTAAAAATTGATGAAGAGATTATATACAAACAAAAGTATGTTGATGTGTTACTAACTATTGACCTTATGAGGACTCCATTAAAATTCCCTTCTATAAAAAGAATTATACTAGTTTCATCTGATAGCGATTTTATTCCTGCAATAGAGGCTTTAGAAGAGTTTAATATTAAAGTAATACTTTATACATACTATGAGAAAAATAGAAACACAAATTTTTCTAGAAGCAATCAATTAATTAAAGCAGTTTATAAATATATTTTATTAACAGAGGAAGATTTAAAAAATGCGCCTTTAGAAAAAAATGAGGAGAATATCTAGCATGCCAGAGCTAAACATTCAATCCATAGAAGAGAAATGGCGCTTATACTGGGAAAAAGAAAAAATATTCGCCTTTAATCCGAAAACCAAGAAAAAAATCTTCTCTATAGACACTCCTCCGCCTACTGTTTCTGGAGACATGCATATAGGGCATGCGTTTTCATATAGTCAGCAGGATTTCATAGTGCGCTTCAAACGCATGTCTGGTTTTGAGGTCTTCTACCCATTTGGCACTGATGATAATGGTCTGCCAACAGAACGATTGGTAGAAAAGCTAAAAAAAGTAAAAAGTAAATCCATGCCCAGAACCGCCTTTATCAAACTCTGCCTCAAAACCCTCAAAGAAATAACTCCCTCCTTTATCCAAAACTGGAAAAATCTCGGAATATCGGCAGACTATTCCCTCCATTATTCAACAATCAATAGCCACTGTCAAAAAATCTCTCAAAGCTCATTTGTCGAACTTTATAATAAATCCTTGATATATCTTCAAGAATTTCCAACAATATGGTGTCCAGAATGCCAAACACCTATTGCTCAAGCAGAACTTGAAGATAGAGAGAATGATACTATTTTCTCAACTCTTTTGTTTAAGGTTGAGGGCAAAGACCTTCCTATAGCTACAACGCGTCCTGAATTGCTTCCTGCTTGTGTCGCAGTATTTGTAAATCCTGGAGACAAGAGATATAAAAGATTCATAGGAAAAAATGCCATTGTGCCGCTTTTCCAGCAAGAAGTCCCCATAATTGCTGATACGTCTGCGCAAATAGATAAGGGTACTGGAGCATTAATGATCTGCTCCTATGGAGATAAATATGATGTTGAAGCAGTTAAACATTATAAACTTGCTCCAAAAATTATTCTTAAGAAAGATGGTACTCTTGCCATTAATCCATATAATGGGTTAAAAATCAAAGAAGCAAGAACCAAAATCCTAGAAGACTTAAAAGCAAAAAAATTAATACTTAAACAAGAATCAATAAAACATAATGTAAATACTCATGACAAATGTGGAACAGAAATAGAATTCCTTCCTACAGAGCAGTGGTTTATCAAAATTTTAAAAAATCGGTCTTTTCTAATAGAAAAAGGAAAAAAAATTATCTGGCATCCTGAACATATGCTCAAAAGATTTGAAAATTGGATAAACGGATTAGAATGGGACTGGTCAATTTCAAGAGAGAGGCATTTTGGCATTCCTATACCTGCTTGGCAATGCAGAGATTGTAAAAAAATACTCCTTGCTGAAAAAAGTGAACTTCCTCTTGACCCTATGCAAAAAAAGAAGCACTGTCCAGATTGTAAAAAATTAGCAGAACCAGAACATAAAGTTTTAGATACATGGGCAACCTCCTCGCTCACTCCTCAAATCGCTTCCTCTCTTATAAAAAATAAAATAAAACTTCCCTTTTCTCTTAGGCCTCAAGCACATGATATCATTCGAACATGGGCTTTCTATACTATTGTAAAGGCATATTATCATGAAAAAAATATCCCTTGGAAACATATTATAATTTCAGGCAATGTTTCGTTAGAAGGAGAGAAAATGTCAAAAAGCAAGGGCAATCTCATAGAACCCAAAGAAGTTATAAAAACCTACGGCGCAGATGCCCTGCGATATTGGGCAGCAGGATGCAAACTTGGCGAGGACCTCGGCTATCAGGAAAAAGACCTTGTCGCTGGAAAACGCTTTATAAATAAAATCCTAAATGCTGCATCTTTCATTACTTTAAACCTCTCTCTGCCAGATAAAATCAGCACTCCCATATTAAATGAATCGGACAGACTTTTTCTTACACAGCTCAATAAGCTTATCCATTCAGCAACAAAAGCATTCAATGAGTACAATTACTCCAAAGCAAAGCTTGATACAGAACAGTTTTTTTGGCATGTTTTTGCAGATAATTACCTTGAATTAGTAAAGCACAGGATATACCAAGGAACAGAAAGTGAAAAAATCTCTGCTTCCTACACTCTCTACAAATCTCTTTTAACAATAATAAAACTCATGGCTCCTTTCACACCCTTTATTATGGAAGAAATCTACCAAACCTGCTATGAAAATAAGAAAAATAAATCCATACATCTTGAATCATGGCCCCTTCCATTTAAGATAGAAGAAAAAAAATCTGATTCAGAAATTTGGAATAAATTGCTCTATGTTATCTCATTTGTAAGACAAAAAAAGTCAGAAGCCAAGAAATCCATGAAAGCGCCTATTCTTCTTTCTTTGCCCAAAGAGGATCAGCAAAATCTTTCTAATTTGCTCCCTGATTTAAAAGCAATCTGCACTGCCAAAGAATTAAAAGAGGGTCCATTGAACCTGGAATTTACAGAAAAATAAAATTAAAAATCCTCAACCTTTATTAACCTTAATTATTTCTCCAATTAATGGATATCGAACAAAAGAAAAAGCAAGAACTTGAAGAACTCGTCGCATTATTAAAAGATATCAGAGGTAGGCATACGCAACTTGTGACTGTCATGATTCCTGCTGGCTTTAATAAAGATGCTGTTGTCCGGCAATTAGAAGCAGAAGCAGGAACTGCAGAAAATATTAAGTCTAAAGCGACAAGAACTGCTGTAGTCTCGGCTCTAGAAAGAATCATCAGAGAACTCAAAAATTATAAGCAAACTCCTCCAAATGGGCTCGCCATATTTTGCGGAAATATATCGGAAAAAGAAGGCGCCCAGGATATCCAGCTCTGGGTCTATGAGCCTCCAAGACCTCTAAACATTCGCCTCTACCGCTGCGATCAGACCTTTATTCTAGACCCTTTGCAGGAAATGCTTGACATAGAAGAAGTTTATGGCCTTCTTGTCATGGACAGAAGAGAAGCAACAATTGGAGTCTTAGAAGGTAAAAGAATTGAACTCTTGCGCAGACTAACTTCAGGAGTCCCTGGAAAAATAAAGGCCGGTGGACAAAGTGCTTCCCGCTTTGAACGTCTCACAGAAAGTTTAGCAAAAGAATTTTTCAAGAGAGTTGCGGAATCAATGAAAGAAATATTTTTCAATATGCCCAAACTTAAAGGCATTCTTATTGGGGGGCCTATTCCCACAAAAGAAGAATTTTTAGAATACGGAGACCTAGTAACCAAATTAAAAGAGAAAGTAATCGCAATAAAAGACATCGGATACACTGATGAGCATGGACTTAAGCTGCTTGTTGAGGCATCTGAATCAGAACTTAAAGAACAGGAATTCATAAAAGAAAAAGCTATTCTTAAAAAGTTTTTTGAGACTCTTGGCAAGAAAAGGGAAAAAGCTGTCTATGGTCTTGAGAAAACAAAGCTTGCTCTTGAAAGAGGAGCAGTAGACATCTTGTTGATTTCAAAAAAAGTGCCAAAAGAACAGGTAAAGGAACTTGAATATTTAGCGGAAAAAATAGGCTCTGAAGTTCATCTTATCAGTACAGACAACCAGGACGGCGAGCAGTTCCTTAATCTGACAAAAGGTATTGGAGCAATTCTGAGGTTTGCAATAGAATAATCAAATCCCACAAAGATTTATATTAAAACCCTGCTAATTATTGCATTGATAATCTTTCCATTAAAAACAAAATAAAAAATCACAACAAACCATTTAAATGCCCCTTAACACCAAATATTATGCAAACTATGCAGCAGAAAAAAAAGCAGGAGGAACTTCTCCAAGAGGCGAAAAACTTCTTTGAATCCCAGAAAAAAGATATTGGTGCATCTATCAGAGCAGGGGAGCAGGTAGTAAAATTAGGATTCCAGCAGCTTGCTGAATTTTCTCCAATGCTGGCAGAGCATGTAGAAGAAGTGCCTGAGCAAACAATAGCAATACTGGAAAATGCGCTAGAAGAATCAGGTTTGGTAAAGAGTCCTAGAGTAAGGTTTACAGATCTGCCTTCAAGCACCTATCTCAAGATTAGAAATATCAGGGCAAAACATCTTGACAGAGCATTATGGATAGACGGTATTGTTAAGCAGGCATCTGATGTAAGGCCGCAGGTCGTAAACGCTCGTTTTGAATGCCCAAACTGCGGAGCAATGCTTTCAGTTTTACAAATAGACAAAAAATTCAGAGAACCTGCGCGCTGTACATGCGGTTGGAAAACTTATTTTAAATTGCTCTCAAAAGAAATGGTAGACACACAGCGCCTTGTTATAGAAGAGTCTTCAGAATTACTTGAGGGAGGAGAACAACCGCGACGCATCAATGTCTTCCTAAAAGAAGATTTAGTTGATCCTCGTATGGAAGAAAGAACAACTCCTGGAAGCAAAGTTAAAATCTATGGTGTATTAAAAGAAGTTCCAATGCCTCTCCAAACAGGCTCTATATCCACTCGTTTTGATATTGCAATAGAAGCAAATAATATCATACCTCTTGAAGAAACCTTTGAAGAATTGAATATTTCAGATGAAGAAGTTGAGCAATTTCGGGAATTAGCAGCAAGCCCGCAGGTCTATGAAAGACTTGCTCAGAGCATTGCCCCAAGCATCTATGGATTTGATAAAATAAAAGAAGCAGTTCTGCTCCAGCTTTTTGGAGGAGTGCGAAAAAAAAAGTCAGATTCTGGCTATACAAGAGGCGATATCCACATCCTTTTAGTTGGAGATCCTGGCGTAGCAAAATCAGTAATGCTTAAATTTATTGCTTCTGTGTCTCCTAAAGGCAGGTATGTTTCAGGAAAATCTGCTACAGCAGCAGGCATGA
>CAYIDE010000013.1:0-12974 GCA_964362065.1 Candidatus Woesearchaeota archaeon
TCCTGTAATGCTTCACCGCTGCCTTGAGCAATAATTTCTACACTCCCATCTCTTCTGTTAAAAACTCTGCCTTTTAATTCCCGCTCGAGTGCTGCTTTCCTTGTCATAACCCTAAAGTTCATTCCATGCACCCTTCCATAAACTCTGATTTCTAACTCATATACTTCCACAGGATTACGCAATTGCTTCTTCAAAGTATTCTCTGAATTTTTCCAAATCGTTTGTCGAGATTCTTGCTCCAACGGCATTTTCATGTCCTCCTCCTGAACCATGTCCAAGACGCTTTAAAACCTTTTCTAAGATTTTTTTCACATAATTTCCCCGCAGAGAAATATTGCAAATCCCTTCTTTTCGATATGCTACTGCAATATATAGGGCAGGATAACGATAAGAAAGTTCATTGGCAATCTCTGCACTAATGCTCAAATCTCCGGAATAAATAAAAAATAAAAATCTCCCTTCTATGCATTTTTGTGCATCCGCAAGCAAGATATCATATTTTTTTCTTATATCCCTGTACTTCTCTCTAAAGGACCTGTTACCTTCTAGTTCCAAAAATATATCATCCGGACCCTTGCATCCAATTAAAAAATTCTGCAAAGCAACAACATGGCTAATAGAGTCCTTCAAGCCGAAGCTTAATGACTGCGCCAGCCTCCCAATTTCTGTATTATAGTAAGCAGTGAAGGGTTCTTTCGTTACAGCCCAATAAGTCGGATATCCTTCCTTAAATTCATCAGCAAACGAAGGCAGATAATGATCAGCAATACATCCCATCATTGCAATCCAGATATCTTCTTTTTTTTCCAAAACCTTATACACAATATACGTTACAGGTTCGCTGCTCTTATTTTTTCCTTTCAAAATGGCTGGATTATATACTTCCACAAACTTACTTTTCTTTATATCATCCCGCATTACAATATCATGATGATCTATCCATACTAATGGAATCTGCATCCTTTCTATTTCCTTGAAAAAATCATCTCCAATTACTGGCTTATCAAGCACAAAAACATAATCTGACTTAAACTCCTGAACCTTATGAGCATACTGCACATTCAATTCTGGATAGCTCTTTACAGCTACTCCTTTTCCTCTTCCTGTATACCTTCGCAGTAAAAGATAACTGCATAGTCCATCAGCATCATTGTCATAAAAAAAGACAGGATTCTGCGCTCTATCGAGATGCTCCCTAATTTCTCCTATCTGTTTCTTGGTCAGCATTTTGAGAAAAGAAAACAATGCTATTTAAGCCTGCCGAAAACAATTTTATTTAATATTATTCAATAATATCGAGATACTTCATTGAAGCATTGGGACAAAGTCCATAAACTTTACTTAGTGTCCATAAAATACCATTAATGTCCACAAAGTGTCTATTAAGTTATTCGGTTTGTAAAAAGATGTAAGAAAGGTTTATTAATAACAATTAGTTATATAGGACATGGTAAAAAGATTTAAAAATAATAAAATATTGTTATATGAAAATGAAAGAGGTATTTTGGGATTTATGCTATTGAATAATAATAATCTTAATAAATCTATTCTGAACTCCTTTTTGGATGGAGGTGCGGTTCATGAAATTAAGCAATCTTCGTTTTGATAAGGAATCTAAAAGAGATATTTTAGACCTTTATGGAAAGACAGTTGATGAGGAAGGTTTTATAGTAGAAAAAGAGAATCTTCGTCAAAGAGTTTTAACTCCTAAGGGGGAAGAGATTCATATAGACGAGTGGGCAGGCATAATAAAAGGTTCTGAAGCTTTTGTGAAGGCAGATGCTTTTTCTCTTCTTGAACTTGCTAGAAAAATAGAGTGACAATTTTAGATAAATTGAGAACAATTTTTGAAGGCAAGTTTAGAGATTTACTAGCAAATAATACATTAAAACTTTTTGATTTCTCAAAAAATACAAATTATACGTTAGAATTTAAAGATGGTGAGAGGTTAGGTATAGATTTAGGCAAGGCGACAGAACAAGAAAAGAAAGCGTTAAAAGAAATTATTGATTCTAACATACAAGAAAAAGAAGAGACATTTTTAACTGATAAAGTTAATAAAAAAACTCTACAAATAAAACAAAATCTTCCTAATCCAACTGATGAAGAATTATTAAATTTCTATAAGGGAAAAATTAATCCAGATATGCTTAGAGCCTTAGAAATGTCCCTAGTTGTCCGTAATGTCTTTAGAAAAGGGGAAGACATACTTGAACTGAAAAGAGATATATCTTTAAGATTTCCATCCTTCGGTAATAACGTCTGTAATTTAACGAGTAGCGATTATTTCGATAAGTACTTTAGAGAGTTGTATGACACTTTAATTAATGAACCAGACTTTGATATATCTAAATATAAATCAGAAGTAGAGAGAATTATAATTGAACTTCCTTATATGGTATTTATAAATAGATACAAGTCTCTTGAAGAGTTTCTTGGAGAAGTCAAATATAAACTTAGTAGACTGAAAAAATATGGCACAGACAGATTAAAACTTCATGCCATTGGAAAAGATAATGTAGAAAAATCTTTATTAATAATAGAGCAATATGAAAATCAGGAGGAAATTATTATAGATAAGGATATTAACAAAAGTAGAACAATAGCTACAATTACATTTAAATTCTAAGTCAATTAATATGCTTGCCAAGAATAGTCAAATTATAACAAATTACTTTAAGCAACATCTCATTATCTCTTGCTATAGCGGTTCTTGTTCTTAGCCAATTCATAAACTTTCTTTTAAGAGTTGAGAAGAAATCCTCTATTAAAACATGGAACCTGTGAAGCTCCCCTTAGCAAGCTACGGGGCATCTAAAAAGTTTATTAGCTTTAACTGATCCCCCTTTCTTCCTTGATTTTTAATGTAATTTCTAATTATATCGGCATTAATTCCCTCTCCAATAGTCCCGGCATATCCTCCATCACTCCAAAATTCTCCTCCGTATAATTGCTTCTTTACTTCTGGATGTCTTTTAAATAGTTCTACAGCCGTTATACTTTTAACAAATTGAAATATTTTTGCAGGAGAATAAGTTGTTGTTAATGATTCAATTAAAAAATGAACGTGATCTTCATCAAAACCAGTTGTTTCAAATTTAATATGAAACTTATCTTCTATGTCTTTACAAATCTGCTTTATTGTTTGAACATACTTATCTTCAAGAAACAAATCTTTTCTATATTTTATACAAAAAACAAAATGATATTTTATCTTGAATACTTTATGTGATGATCTTACCAGTTCTGTCATTTAAAATCTACATTCTGCAAACTTATAGCTTTATCCCTACAGCAAGCTATAGGGCATTATGAAAGAATGAAAGAATAAAGCCTTATCTCACAGCAGGCGCAGCTTATACAGCTATCCCAGTTTCTGTACCATAACCAAAACCATAATAATCCTGCTGATAAGGCGATGCAACTTTATTAATCTCCTCTAAATTAGCAAGCCCATGCGCCTTAATCTTGCTTCCCGATATAGTATACAATACATCATCCATAAAGAGCGAGCGCTTCACTTGATATCGCTCATCATAAAACCATTGTTGTTCATATCCATTTTGCAAATTGGATTCTCTATCATAATGGCTTATCTCTCCCCGCAATCTTATTTCTTCCTCATTGATGTGAAAAACATAAGCGCCCTGCCATATCCTCTCTCCATAAGCACTATTCCTCCAGTCATCTTCATTCTGGTAAAATCTTCTATTTTTCTCCTGCTCTGTCCAATTTATTTTTGCCAATTGCACAGGAATAACCAATAAATTCCTCTCTCTATCGAACAAAAATGCCTTATGCTCATACAAAGCATAGCTATCAGTTCCTCTATCTCCAATTTCTATAGTTGCAACTTCTCTTGGATTGCTTGTGTCAGAAACATCAAATAATGACAATTTAAGACCCTGATACCAAGCAAACTGTTCATTCCCTCCGCGAGCATTCTTCCCTAAGCCGATAATATAATTCTCGCTATATGGATGCAAATAATCTGAATATCCAGGAATTTTTAAGTATCCTAATACTTTCGGAGCAGAAGCCTCGCTTAGGTCAATAACATAAAACGGATCAATTTTCTTGAATGTCACTACATAAGCTCTCCCTCCCATAAATCTTACAGAATAAATTTTCTCACCAGGTGCAAGGTCCTCAATGGCTCCAATTAATCTCAATTCCTTATCAAGTACAAAAAGATGATTTAAGCTATCCCCACTCCATGAATCACCAGTTGTAGTTGCAATCCTGAAATACCCATCAAATTCATCCATAGAAAATTGATTCAGAACTCTTCCCAGAACCTCGCCAACCCCTTCATAATTAATTTCTCCATCATCTATATTTATTTTATGAATAACTGTTTTCTCATTTTCTTTTTGTATTTTAATATAGAATTCCTGCATCTTTTTCTGCAATGCTGAATCAAAAATATTCTTTTCTTCTCCTGTTAAATTTTGGGAATAATCCTGCACAATTTGCCAGACAGCATTCCGTTTTTCATAGTCTTGTTTATTAGATTTCATCACTTCTTCTATCTTGCTATACTCCTCATTAGGTAATAGAGGCAATATTACTTCTGCAATCATTCTCTCATTATACTCTCCAATAGGCATTCTCTTAATAGAAGTAAGATAAATATTTTCTTCTGAAACATATATAGCACTAGTTCCTCCAGTCAGATAAGTCTTTGTCTCAATATCTCCGTCCTCTAAATCTAAAGCAAGAATAGAAGTAAATGTAAATTGCTCATCATAAATTTCAGGATATAAAATTGTGCTTGCTTCTATCTTTGTCTCAATACCATCTATGCTATATGTTGGCAAAATAACCAAGTCATTGTAGATATGCTCAGAAGATATAACATACAATTGCTCTTCAATCATTCTGGCATCTACATAACTTCCAGAAACAGTCGCATTTCTTTTTAATGATGGATTTTCCTTATTGCTTATATCATAAACTTCTATAATTGTCTTTGATGTGGAATATCCCCCGCACCCTCTCCCTTCATAGCATGGTGCAATACTTAGTTCTGCACTCCCTTCGGCTGATATTTTTTCATTGCTTGTGCTCTTTTCATAATATGTGAAGCTATAGCTTGTCCCCAAAATAATTAGCTCATCTCCTCTAACGAAAATATTGCTTGCGCCGGAAACATTTATCTCGCTAACTACTTTCATTTCTGAAGCAGGAAAAGCATCCACGATAGTTACCTTGTTTCCAGATAATGTATAAATGTATTTACCATCATTTTTCACAATGTCTGGCTCATCTACTCCCTCTACTTGAACATTTGTTTCTGAATAATCGCTTGCCCTTTCAGAGCTTTCAATAGCTGCATCCCCTCTTGCACTGGCTGCTTGTGTTGGTGCTGTTGGTGCAATCGCCTTAACTAATCCTCCTGAATCATATCCATAAGAATAACTCTTTGTGCGCTCTTTTATGTAATTTCGCATTTCTTCATATGATGTAAAAAGTTTTAGACTTTCAGCACTTTCAGAACCCTTATATTCTTGTTCAACTCTCTGTTCTTGAACTATCAGAGCAATTAACAAAAGCCCAATTAAAACAGCACCAATCACCATCGCAGGAATCGCAGCAGGCACCATTCTCTTCGGAGAGATAATTATTTTCTTATTTGCAAGTTTATATCTTGGAATCCTCTTGCCCTTTACACTCCAGAATACATCTTTTGTTTTTTCAATCAGGCCAGCAGAAAGCAACTTTTTGATATTGTAACCAACCGTATTCAATGGGATATTCATAGCAGAGGCAATTTCGCTCTCGCTCATCTCTCCCTCTGCCAGCATATCAAGAATTTTCTTGCATGTCTTATTTGTCATAACTTCTGCAATTGCTTCTGTTCTCGAATCATACAGGTCAATATTCAGGTATTTATCGCTCATGCCTCAACTAATAAGCACAGGTATATAAATAAAGCGAAGAGTTCAACTGTATTTGAAGCCTTACAATCCTATAACAAATTCAAACCATTCAAAACATCTTCAACCTCACTTTCCATGATATCAAACTTTTTATTATCTATAAAATCTCTTATTGCTAATTCATCTTTTAATTTTTTATTTAATAATGCCTTAATTTTAATTTTATCATTCTTGCTCCAGTGTTCATTTATTGCGACTTTCTTAGCTTCTCTTAATAAGATATCTGCATCTCGTGCATATTTAGCTGCATAAACTTCTTTTGAATTAACCTTGCTTCCAATGCGGTGCCTCAAAGCAATTGCGAGCAAATTAGTTAATTCTTTTATTATTTTAGATTTGCTCATCCTTCAACATCCTCTCTATGATAAAAATTTTTTTCTGAATTTTAGAACGAATGGAACTTACGTCTTCTTTTGCTAAGAGTTCATTTTTCTCAAGAATAGGCCTCATAGAACTGCCAAGCAAATGATTAATTTCCCCATCAATATCCTGAAAGTTTAATTTTTTATTCTTTAAAAATCTCTCTATAACAATAAGTCTTCTCAGATTATCATAATATACTCTGCTTTCTACAGATACATCTAAAATATCTTCAGGCATCATAAGCAGGAACAGTATATGATTTTTGTCTATTTCAATTTTAGAAGGGGGTGTGAAAGGTTTACTACTAACATAATTGCTAAGCATGCCTCTTGTAACAGGGCAAATATGCAATAAATTATTAAATTTATCAGGCGAAATTACAAGCATATGAAACCGCAAAGGATATTTCACGGTTACTTCAGAATAAATATTTTTTTCAATATTCTTATCTAATGAGCTTGAAACAACAAGAATGTCTATATCATTATAATCTACATGCTTAACAAGAAAAGACCCGATTATGAATACCTGTTGTATGTCTGAAAATTCCGCCAAAATAGAAAATATACTCCTAATCATCTGCTCTTTAAACTCTATAAGCTTCGGTAAATTGGGCGAATAATAAAGTTTTACTCTCTTCTCCAAAAGCTTTACTTCTACTAAGTCTCCAACACCAAATTCCTGTTCTTTCTCCTTTGGCACATAAACTTGCATATATCTCCCGCCTTTAGATATCTTATGCACAAACTTTGCTGTATTTCCCATAATACGTATTTAATACGTACTATTTATAAATCTTCCTATATTTAAAAACTACAAGCATCTTCCATTCTGGCATCCATTCGGACAGGTATAAAGTTCAGAGATTACTCTCCCATCAGGGGCGCAATAAAGCTCAGATAATTTGCCAAGATAATTAGCAGGGCAGGAATCCGCATTATTAGCTCCCTGCGTATTCTGGGCAATTGAATAATTGAAATAATCCTTGCCTCCATCTCCTTCATAGCAAAATATATTTCCAGGAACAAGACAGCTTGCAGGAAGATATGATATATTAGTTGTCACATAAACGTATGCTTGCCTTTGATTATCCGGATACACTATTCTATAAAGTCCATTTAAACCGATTATTTTGTATATCAAAGAACCATAAAGATCTATTTTCCGCGTATTATTTGGAAATAAAGGAATAGGAGTAGTAGCAGTAATTGGTCCGAATATACTATCATTCTTCCATGTTCTTACAACATCATCAATTCTTAAAGGATTCACCGGTGTATTATCCCCAGGTTTAAGAGTTGCAACAAGAGCATGATATTTTTGATCTTTATAGCTCTTTTCTTCAAAGAATATAACTGCTGGATTATTAATTGGTGTCTGATTTGAAGGCAATGTAAGAACAATTTCTGCATGATTAATTAATCCTATACTTCTTGCTTTATAATACAAAGTTCCAACATAAAACCCTGTTTCGTTTGTTAAAGATGATGTATTCAGATAAGAAGTAATTTTCACTCCATCAGGAATACTAATAATCTTCCATATTCCATTAATTATACTTAAATTTACAGGATAAAAACTAATATTTGAGTATCCATCTCCATTTGGCATCAACAAAGCAGATAAATTGTTATTATAACCATCCCAATTAGTCAAATTAATAGTAATGGGCTTGTATAGAGCCAATTTTACCCCAAGAGGTATGTTTTTAGTAGGATATATAATAGCAGAATTTCCAGCACTATCAGGATAATTTAGTCTTGCTATACTTTCATTTTCAGAAATAGTGCTAGACCCAGAATAATAAACTTGATAAGTTTTTCCTCCAATAGTTACATAGCCCTCTCCTTCCTTAGTTATAGTTGTTCTGCTCACTATTCCCTGGAGAAAATATCCATCGGGATAATCTATAAACTCTATAATGTCTCCCTCATAAGATGAAGAAGAATTAAAGACGCGCATAACTTCTGCCAAATTCCGATTATCATTATTATCGAGAAGAACTAAATCATTTCTTCGTAAAGGCTCCATTTCAAATACTGAGATATTGCGATTAGAAAGTCCTTGTAAGTAAATCTTTCCATCTCCAGCTTGATTTGCAAAATTCCCCCAAGGATAACGATCTAGAAAACTTATAGTAAGTCTGTTATATACAGTACCTCCACCATAATCAAAGTTTTTGTTTGGAAATTGAATAATAGTAGTCATCTGGTAAGATAGATCATTAATAGAAATATTAAGTGACCTAAATTCAATCCCAAAACTCCTAAAAACAGGATCAATGAATGTTTGCCCTGCCAAAAGAGCATCGTTATCTGAATTAGGAGCTGCAACATTTATTTTAATATCATTAATTCCTGCTGCATCACTCGTTATATAAACAAGCGTGCCATTAACAATTTGATCATCCCATCCTATGCGGACTGCTGAAAGGTCAGAAAGCTTGATTTTTTCTTCTCTATTTTCAGGTTTTCCAGCAGATAAAATTATTGACCTAAAATTATTATTTTCATCAGTATATTCAAGAAATATATGAATTCCTAATACTAATGATGAAGATAATTCATTAATTAGTTTTGTCTCTGTATTTCCGTTGTCATCAAAAACTTGGATAGTTGCCGCGCTGTCTGTTGTTTGAGGAAATAGTCTAATATTATAAACCTTCCCGCCAAGTGAGATTCTTGCATTAATATTATTGCTATTTAGAACTATCTTTCTTCCGCTTGATAAAACAATACCATTGCTAGAAAAATCAGATAGAACTCTATATCTCTTGCCAAAGAGAACTATTTCTTTGCCTTGTACACTCGGATTAGACAAATTGAGATTAGGATTAAAGAGAACGCGAGTAATATAAATATTCTGGCTAATATTCATAGGCAATGCAAATCCTAAGACTGGGGAGATATTATCAGCATCAATAGGTTGTTTAGCAAAAACCAGCTGAGTTCTATTATTTATAGATATCAAAGTAGTGTAATTTACTGGAATTTGTCCATAAATAGCTCCTTTCTTAAGTTTAAGTAAATTAGGAAAATGAAATGACCCAAGAGCTTTCCTGTCTATATAATCGCCGATATAAATCTTGGTGAAAGGTGAAGATTCATCAAACAAAGGATAACTTTCATTAATATATGATAAGGGCTCTGTTAAACGGCCAATCAGCTTATTCTTCTGAAAGCGATAGAGTAAAGCAATTTCATCTGAAGAAAGAGTTTTATTAAATACCATAACTTCATCAAGATAGCCATTGTAATAGGAAGTGTTGTTTCTATGACCAACTTGCAAAGGAGCTGTGTTTGTCCTTCCACTATATCTGCTTCCATTTCCCTGCGCAACTAAATTTCCATCCATGTACAATTTCATATATCCTCTTGAATTCCTTTCTGCATAAACGTGATGCCAGTTAAAAATAGAAAAACATGGGGACTCTATAAAATTGTTATAGTTTCCAACCCAAAGATTATTAGATTCTCCTACAAAAACTTCAAATGCATTATCATTAGATGTATATTGTGACACTATTGCCTGGCTTCTCCCTATCTCAATAGGATAAAACCAAAATGAATACGATAAATTGTCGCTCTTAAATACAGAAGAAAGAATAGTATTTACCTGATCTTCTCCTCCAGCTGCCCTGAAATATGCTGCTCTTTCATCAACACCTTGATTTACATAAGATAAATCAACCGCTACATTTCCAATCTTTTTAGATGTTCCATGATTTTCATATCCTGAACTGTCCGCTATGTTCCCATCAGGCCTTATAAAACTCATGCTAAAATTGTAATGCACAATAGGATTTAAGTTAAAAATACATGCTCCATCAGAACAACCATTCTGGCAAATATATGAAGAACCATAATTTCTTCCGGTAGTAGAATCACATAATGCTTCAACTAAATGATTGCTTGATAAACATACATCATAAGCGGTAGATCCCATCGTGCTATATGCAGTACCTTTCTCATAAACATTCAATCCACCATCGCTATCCGTGCAAGTATAAGCAGGAGCAGCACTATCTAAGCAAGCCCCATTAACACAGCCATTTTGGCAAGCAAAATCCCGATAATCGATAGTAGAAATTGCTGCATATCCAGTATTTACAGTCTTGCAAAGACCTTCACGCACCATAGTGCTATTACTACACTGGTCAGTGTAATTAGCAATCTGATTAGTACCTGGAATTTTATAAGTAACTATGCCTGTAATATTATACATTAAACCAAAATCGCTATCCTGACATTCCTCTGGAGAAAACTGCGCTTGCATAAAATTTCCAAACAATCCTTTAAGCCATTCAATTAAATCAAATGCGGAAATAACAGGCAAGCTTACTAAAATTACACCTAAAATTAAACAAGAAAAAATAACCTTTGCTATGTGTCTTCTCATGTAACCTCTTAAAGATTAATTTTCAACAGGCACTATACTATTTAATCCTTCCCAAAATCAAATTTTCAGCATAACATTTAAATTCCTTATTAATCTTAGTAAAAAATGCAAAAAAGGACACTTTATCAATTTTTTTTAATTGGTATCTTTCTCATATTCTGGATATGGTCTGCCATTAACCCAATCTATCCAGAAGACTGGCTGTTAGAAAATTACTTAGTGTTCATCTCTGTACCTATAATCATCATTTTAGGAATTTATTTCAGGCTTTCAAATCTTTCATATACGCTGATAACAATTTTCATGATTCTCCATGTAATTGGCTCTCATTATACATATGCAGAAGTCCCATTCGGATTTATGCTAAAAAATTTATTTAATGCAGAAAGAAATATGTATGACCGCTTAGTTCATTTTACTTTCGGGCTATTGCTTGCTTATCCTGTAAGAGAGATATTTATGAGACTTACAAGAACAAAAGGATTCTGGGGATATTATTTCCCTGTTGAACTAACCCTCGCTTTTTCAGTAATTTACGAACTAATAGAATGGGGTGCTGCAGTAGTAGTTGATCCGCAAGCAGGACTTGCATTCTTAGGTATACAGGGAGATGTTTGGGATGCGCAAAAAGACATGCTTCTTGCAGGGCTCGGCTCTTTAATCGCAATGATCATTACCTTCACAATAAACCTTATCTATAACCCTAACTGTCTAAGGGAAATTAAAGAAAGTTTCCGCATTCCTAAGAATGATGAACCTTTAGGCGAAGTCCGCCTGGAAGAGCTAATGCTGGAAAGAATGAAAAAGAAAAAACCTAAACCAATAACCTATAAAAAATAATAAAAAACTATCTAACAACTTTTGCAATATCCTCATCGCTCCAACCTTTTTTTGAAAACATTACATAAATATCTGGTGTGCTGTATCCTCTTCTTCTAATTTCTGCGGCAATTTTTCGTGCGCGCAAGATTAAAGAAGAATCTAATCTAATCGAAGAATGGGCATGCTTCCTTTTCAGAAGAACAATAAAAAGCAAAATAATAAGCACAATAAATATCAATGCTAATCCAATTATTGTGTACCACAACCAAAAAGGCACATCAATCAATGGAGTAAGTAGCCCAGGTGACAGTAAAATTCCGCGAATCCGCGAAACAACCGTTAAAATCACAGCAATAAATGCCAAACAAGCAATAAAAAACACAGGAGCTAAAATTCTCATTATTCTAGATGATATTAGGGGTGGAAAAGGAATTTCACTTTCTGCAAGAGAGCGTCTCTTTTTTTTCGTCTGCATAATACTCGAAGAATATAAAACAAGTTTATATACGTTTCGTCATAATCATTGCACCGCAACAAAAATATTTATATAGTCTATTTCGCATACAAAATCATGAACAAATGGATAGAACTCTTTCTCGGCTTGGTTCTGCTGATTGGAGCAATACTTATAGCATTTTATTCACAAGCATGGCCTTCTTGGAATTTCTGGAATGCCGCAGGCACAGTATTTAAAGGCGGACTCTTCTGGTTTGTGATTGGCATAGGCGCACTTTTCGTCCTTCTTGGTATTTCTGATTTGAAAGGATAAAGTGAAAAGTTTAACCCTGTACATGCACAATAATGATTTATTTTTTTTAACTTCAGGAAATAATGTCTTGGACAAAGTAACCTTAGAAGAATTGCCTGATAAAATAAGGTTCTATAAAGGTAAAATGAAGCTTGTGTTAGAAGAAATAAATACCGAGAATTCAAGAACAAGACATCAGGCCTATTCTATTTGCAAAGTCATTGAAATTAGTAAAGAAAAATATGAAGAAAGTCTAAAAATAAGGCAGGAATATATTAAAAAAGGTTGGGATGCATATTACAAAGCAATGAATTTATTCTCAAACTGCTATGCTGAAAATAAATCCATTCCATCAGAAGTAATAGCTGAAAAGAAAAAAAGACTTGACTCAATTCCAGAAATAAAATCTTTCCTTGAAATTATCTGCGAATTGGCAGAAAAATATTAAACTTATTTTTTACTCCTGCATAGTGCCATCAAAACAAACATTTAAATAGAGTAAAAAACATAAAAAAAGCATGGAAAAGGAATTTATAGTGCCTTGCGACAAGGAACATGATCTGCTAAGAAAACTAGCAAGAGAAACGCCTCTAAAACAAGTTTACTATGCTTCAGATAGTAAAAGAGTATTAGGAGCAATATATATGACAGACCAATTGGATTTACCAAACTCATATTTTCTGGACATTTTAAACAAAAGC
>CAYIDE010000014.1:0-4783 GCA_964362065.1 Candidatus Woesearchaeota archaeon
TATCTTCAAATTTATAATGTACCATCAGTCCATTTGAAGTATAAGTTTGAGCTGCGGCCTCAGCTCCATCAGTAAAAAAACTATCTTCATTAGAAATATCAGGCGAGCCAGGTGCACCAGACTCAGAACCACTCTGTGCTTGTTGTCCTGTTAAATTATCAAAACCCTCCCCAACTTTTTTTTTAAATAGTGGAATCAAATTATCTTGAAAAACTAATCCTATAACTCCTATAGCAACGACTGCGACAAATATCAATGCTATTGTCATTATTACAGAATTCAAACCTTTTTTACTAAAGATTGCCCTTTGCATGTTCTTAAAGCTAAGTTGTATTATTTGTTTTATCATGTTTACCTGCAATTTGGATTTTTTGAAAGCACTTTATCAACATAAAGCACACCATTAGCATCTTTATCCATATTATTTGGATTTTTTATCCACCCGTCCTTTTCATCCCATTTGTGATAATGATTTTTTCCCCCTATGCCGATGCCATGATAATACTGAATAGTTTCTCTTATAAGCTGATCAGCAGTATAAGCAGCAGGTATGCAATTATGAGTGCTAAGATAATTAACCGCAAAACTTCTTTTTTCAAGTAAGGTGTCAACACCCGCTCTAACATTTTCATTCCATTTCCATGTTACATCATCATAAATAGGTAAATTTCCTTTTGTACCCTTTAAAATATAAGTATTTTTTTTATCATTTATCTGGAAAATACCTATGTCTAAGGATGTAAATACTTTCTGTTTATTACGATTACAACCTCTCTTAGGTGAATCAGGTACTTCTACTATTTCATCATTTGGACCAAACTGTACTTTTCCACTTTCTTGGCAAGCTATTTTTTTAGCAATAACTCTCCATTCGTCTGCTCCTACAACATCATTCCATGGTTCAGCATTAGGTATTAAAGAATCTATTTTTGCATCTATAACTGCACCGCTAGGATTTACACCTTGAATTCCCTGTGTTTTAACTCCAAACACTCCTGGACAAGAATTGCTGCCACGCACTAAAGTTGCTTTAACTTCAAGATTATTCCCGCGCACATTAGAAAACCTAAGATGATATAAATAAGATGCTAATTGTGCATCTTCAACTTGATCATCATAAACTTTCCTATAATCATAATTCCTGGCCTCATTTAACTGACACGTCTCATGTTTCATTTTAGTTTCATAATCATAAACTTCCTGATTAGCGAAATCATAGTTATAACCTAAAGCTCGGAGAGAAACTTTTGCTAAAATTCTGGGCATTTGTGGTGGATCAGCTGGGCTGATTCTAAAATTATCAGAAGATTCAAGTACAATAGAAAGAGAAGCTGGCTCGCTTTTGCATATCCCATTATAACAAAAATTTAGCCTGCACCTGGTATCAAGAGCAGGATAATCCCTTGCTCGCGGCAAACATTTCTGCCAATTTTTGCTGGGATCTGGCTCCAAAGCATAAGCTCCTTGCTTTTTGCACTGTGTATCAATATCTGTATCTGCAAAATATACTCGCTTATCAAAAAATCCTATAGAATAAAGAATTATGGCAATAATGAAAATAAGCAGAGTTCCTAAAGCGATATGTATTGAATAATCCCTACTTTTCCTCCTCATAATTTTCACAACTATTCCATATTTAAATACATTATGTATTATTCTTCATCTAAAATCTCAATTTCCTCTCCGAAAAGAGACACTTCCTCAGAAGAGTTTTTATTTTCATTTTCAGAATGTATGAAAGAAACGTCTTTTTTCCGTGAATTTTGTTCAGAAGAAACTGAAGAAATAAGAGGAGCTTTATACTGCTCATTATTTTTCCGCAGAGAAATTCCAAAAAACTGCTCAATTTTGCTTACAAGAACATAATCAGCAGTAGGCAATACTCCATTCTCAAGTATCTTCAAATCATGCTCACTCACCTGCAAAGATTGTGCAGTCTGTTTTCTGGTTAGATGTTTCTTCTGTCTCTCTCCCCTAACAATCCAATGAAAATTATCCTTTAAACTTGCCAAAATATCATTATCGCTTATGCGAATAGGCCTGCGAAAAGGCTCAAATTGTGAAAGATCCTGAGTTTGCTTCCAGCTTCTACGAGGAGTACTTTTAGCACTTGTCCTAGACTGAATTTGTTCTTCACTTCCTGAAAAATTTCTTAGTATTAATAAGCCCTCTCTGCGCGCATATTCTTCAGAGACATGAACAATCTTTCCCTCTTCAATTGCATCCACCATCCCCAGACCATTCATAATATTAAGTGAAAAAAAGAGTTTTTATGTTTTATTGCTCTGGAATACAAGGTTTTCCAATTCCTCAAAATTAATAATATCATAAAACACATCATCTTCATCAATTAGTATAGCCGGAGCTTTTTTAACTCCGTAAGCCTGCATTGCTAATTCTACAGAATCCAAATCCAGATTCGCAGCAATAGGAACAAGTAAAATTTCATCTGGATATTTATTTTTTAAATCTGTGAGCAAGCGGGAAAAAGCGGTCTGTTGTGCTCTAGTGTTAATATTTTCTGTATCATACTGAAATAAATAAACTACAGTATGAAAATCAGAGCAATTCTTCTTTATCTCTATAGATTGAGCCCATAACATCATCCTTAGAAGATCATATCTTTTGTGAATAATCTTCAGAGTGTTGTAAAATTTAGCTGAAGAATCAAATTTTTCCAGTTTTAGTGCTTCATTGTAGATTCTATCAGCATATCTAAAAGTGCTTTCTCTGGCTAAGCTGCAGCTTATTCCAAACTCGCTAATTGCTTTATCTCTAACTTGTTCGTCTAAAAGATTTAGTTCTGACTGAATAGAGCTTATCTCTACTTTTTTTTCTCTAGAATTTTCAAGCAAAAATCCAATTGCCATCCCAATTCCAAATATAAAAAAAGTAAATACAAGTGCCTGCCAAAAAGCTCGTCTGCTATTTGTCATATTACCAAGTATATTTACCCCTTATCATTTTGTATAAAGCCGCTACTGTAATAGTTGAATAAACAGATAGATAAACTATCATATAAAAAGTCAGATTAAAAACATTATTATTCTTCAATTTATATGTTTTAAGAAAACTAAGTATAAAAAAAACAAAGCTAAAACCAAGTATAAACAAGATAATCCCAAAGTAATTTAGTATAGAAGGAGCAAAACTTAGTTCCTCTAATCTTACTATTGCAGTATTTACGTATAGTGAATATTTAGTAGAGAGATAAGAAACTATAATTCTTCTGGTTATTAAATAGATAAATAAAAACAATCCGAATAACCCTATAAATAATGAAGCAGTAAAAAAAGGTATGACAAATGCCCCGAGCATCTTTTTTTTGAATATGAGCGATTTATATTTAGCTATACACTGTGTTCCTCCAATATTCCATCTTACTCTTTGTTTCCACCAGTATTTGAATTTATTTGGAGTTATAGAGCGGACAGATGTTGCCAGGCACATTCTGGCTTTATAGCCATGTGCAAGCATTTTCCATACAATTTCAATGTCCTGTGTCATGTTTTTGGTATCAAATAATCCTATTTCAATCAAAATATCTTTTCTGTATAGAGCAAATGGCCCAGGGGTAACATACACTGCATCAACCATATCAAGAAGTTTTCTATTGAAAGCAATCACTAAATATTCTATTGACTGAAGTTTTTGAATAAATGATTTGGGCTCATATGCAAGAACAGCACAGGTCACTCCTCCTACTTTTTTGTCTTCCTGAAGAAAGCCTATCATTTTTATCAATGCATCCGGATCTGGCATAGAATCAGCATCAGTTACAGCAATGTAACTATGCTTAGCAGACCTAATTCCTATATTTATCGGCTCTGCAGCTCCTCCTGAATTTCTCTTATTAACTATCAATCTAACATTCTTATGCTTCAAAACATATTTCCTGACCACATCGGCAGAATTATCCTTTGATTTATCATCAACAACTATAATTTCAAGCATTTTGCTTGGATAATTTAATTTCAATAAAGATTCAATAGTCTTCCCTATACTTTCAGATTCATTATAGCAGGGGATTATCAAACTGACTGGCTCAGCTTTGCCCTTTGGATAATAAAACAATCTTTTTTTATTTGGAAGATAAATAAATATAAATAAGCTAAGCATGTACAAACTAATAAAAATGTAAATAAAAAAAACAACATCAACCCAGGTCATTTCTGCTCTGCTCCTTCGCCCCCTTCCTCTGTTTCACTGCCAACTACCTTCTGTTTGCCTATCGTATTTCCAGCGCTATCATCTCCAACATGAAAATACTCGTGAAATTCATCAGTCAATGAAAGCTCAGCAGTATGTCCCATTTTCCTTTTATGAACAAGCCCAAGGTCAACAAATTTTTTTATATGCTCGTAAGATTTATTGCCTCTAATCTTAACAAGTACGCTTTGTTTCAGGCTCTGCTTGTAGGCAATAATTGCAAGAGTCTCTTGCTCTGCTTTACTGAACTCAGAGCTGCCTGTTGCAAGTCTGTTCACCATGCTCGCATAAGGCAAAGCAACATCCATTTTCCACTGGTCTTGTTTTTGCACAATTTCAATGCCTGAATCCTTATATTTTTCAGATAAATCATCTAAGGCTCTTCTTAATAAAATTGGATTTACATCTGTCAATGCCACTAATTCCTGCATGCTCAAGAACTTCCCAGCAATAAACAATGCTGCCTCAACCTTTCTTTTTTGTTCTGTATCTAATTCTGCATCTATCTCATCAACACTTTTTCTGCTGATATCCATGCCCTTTTAAAGAAAAACAGGATTTTAAAGATTTGTGA
>CAYIDE010000014.1:4883-12782 GCA_964362065.1 Candidatus Woesearchaeota archaeon
GGCATAGCTAATAAACAAATCTTTTCACTCAAAAAGCAATCTCAATAATCAAATTATTTATCCTTTAGTGTTAATTCTATCTATAGTCGAAGACTTTGAAAATTGAGCAAAGTGTCTTTGACTATTAGAGGAAGATAGAACAAAATATGCTCAAAATATTCTTTCTTCCTCTATATATCATTCATTTATTAAAACCTAAATCACCCAATTAATGCAATCAAAACGCCTTCAATGATTGCTGCAATTATAAGTAAAGGCACCACAATCAGCAAAAAAACTCTCAGAGAATTCCAAAATCCTTCTCTTATTCCTTTCCCTGGATATTTCCCAAAAATAAACATGCCTAATTTCAATCCCAGGCCCAGAGCAATAAAAATAGCAGGCAGCTCAAAAATACCATGGGGCAAAATACGCCAAAAATCAGAAGCTCCTGAAATCTCATACACCCTTGCAAAAACATACCCTAATATAGCACCATTCGTCAAAGCATTGGCTAATGGAAAAATACCCAATAGTATTCCCCCAAACAATCCATAAAAAGCAGTTCGTGCATTATTCAGAAAAATAAAATTTATTAAGCCGCTTGCAGACAAACCTTCAGTTTTCTTAATCAACTCCTCTAAAAAAATATCTATAAATGAAAAGATATTTGGTAAAATAAATGCAAAGAGCATTGCACATAGAAAAATTCCAACAACAGCAAATATCTGCTTCCCGCATTTCTTAAGATAATCCAAACCCATAAGCCATGATGGCTCAGGCAACAGCAAGAGGCCCCCATATAATATACTATATGTAAAAACTATTACTATTAACATTTGGCTTTCTCCCCTCTCCCCAATTAGCAATCCTCCAAAAGTATAGCCAATCAATAATAAAATAAACCCAATTATAAGAAGCATCTTGCCTGCATGCTCTCTTCTTTTCTCTTGCTGTCGAACTTTAATTTTCATTCTTATTGCTTTCATCTAAAATACCTATCAAGCATCTGAACTTTTCTTTTATATTTCCTGCGTAAATAATAGCCATATCCTAATCCTGCCAAAAATCCTCCAAAATGCGCAGCATTGCCAATAGGAAGATTAGCAGCGATACTTGCAGCCCAAGTAAGTATAAGAATTACTGGCACCATCACATAAGCAGGCAGAGAAAAAAAAGGCAGGAAAATAATGCTAAACCTGACTTTTGGCAGTAGAATAACAAATAATCCTGCTATTCCAAATATTGCGCCTGATGCTCCTACCATGCCAACTTCAGGAGAGCCAAAAACCCTCTCCCAAAATCCTGAGCCAAAATAACCTGCTAAAAATACAGATAAAAGACCCGCAAAAACCCCTGAAAGCAGATAAAACCACAAAAATCTCAATCTTCCAATGATTCTCTCGCATAATCCTCCTAAAGAATAAAGTGCGAACATGTTAATAAAAAGGTGAAAAATATTGCCATGCACAAACATATGAACTAAAATGGTCCAAAGATAATTTCCAGAAAGAATATTGCTTGGCTGCAGCACAAAATAACTAATGTACTCTGGCTGGATAAATAAGAGTAAGAAGAACAATATAGAAATAAATATTGTTACAGCGATAATTATAGATGTTATAGAATACCTTGCAAGCCATGACTCTGGCATGGCTTTTCTGCTCTGATATGCTGAAATATGGCGAGAAGGCATAGTTTTATCTGATTCTACCTGCCTTTTTTCTTTTTGAATGCAAAAAGGGTTTTCTTTTCTTTTGATTTTTTTTCCTTTCTTTTTCCTTTTCCCTAAAGCGCTCCTTTCTTTGAGCAGAGCGTTCATCTTTCTTTTTCTTTTCTTCTAATCTTTGCTTTCTATTGATAATTTTTCCATGCTTCTCCGCCAATAGTTGAATTTCACTCTTAACATCTGCAAGCATAATTTCATTTTTTGAAACTTCTTTTTCAAATGCAGTAATTTCCTTGCTATAATCTTTAATATGCAAAACCTCTCCGCACTCGGGGCAAGTATAATTATGAAGAAGCGCATCTTCCTCCTGCATATCAAGATCTCCATTAGGGCACGCATAGAACCTTTCTTTTTTCTTATGCTCAATCTGTTGCAGCAGTCTCTCCTGCGCTTTCAATAAATATTCCTCTGTTTTTAATAAACTCCTATCTTCATTTAAAGACCAGGAATATTTATACCACCCTCCTTTTTTGCGATCCTTTTTCTTTGTAAAACTGACCATACCCACATCTGCCAGCTTATAAAGAAGATTCCTCGCCTGATTAACAGTGATACGTAATTTCTTCGCGATTAAAAATTCATCTACTTTTTTCTTTCCATAGAGCAGGTCAATAATGCTCTTTGCCTTTTCTCCAGCACAGGAGCCTGCTATAAATTTCAGAAGAGTTAAATCCATATATCTTGTTCTAACTGCTCTGTTAAAAATCTTTCCCTATTTATGTCACCATTTTAAAATGTACATAAAGCTATATAAATAAATCTAAAAATAGAATAGTATGTTGTGGGGAAAAAAAGAAAAAGAGTATGAACTTCCTGATTTACCGCCAGTAAAGCCTTCACCCTCGCTAAGCCACAGCGCTTCAGAAACTGATGAGTATGCGGATTCCGATAATGATGAAGAAGATAGTGAAAAGCACGGGCTTCCTTCATTTCCTGATTCTCCCCATCAAAGAGGTTTCTCCCAGGCAGCAATTAAAGACGCAATTGGCAGTGATGAAGAATTTACCAGCACAGATAGTCTTGAACGCATTTCTCCTCTTCAGCCAATACATCCAAGAACATTCAAAACCATAGAAATGGACAGCCCTTGGCAATCAGCACAGCCCTTGCTCACTCCTCCTTCTGCCAGTAATACATACAGATTTATGAGAGAAGCAGAGCAAAAAAATCGAGATGTATTTGTAAAAATAGATAAATTCTATTCAGCGCGCCGTGCCTTAGAAACCATGAAAGAGAAATTAAACAATATAGATGAATTGCTTAGAAAAATAAGGGAAACAAAAATGCGTGAAGAGCAGGAGCTTTCTGCATGGGAAAAAGAAATGTCTGAAGTCAGGGCGCACATTCAAGAAGTCACTGCTCATATTTTTGAAAAAGTAGAGTGAATACATGAGCATTGAATACGTACGTCTTTTTGGTACTGAAAAAATTTACGGAAGCAAACGTTTGCTTCTTGCAGAACTTAGTCTCCTCTCGTCATTAAAGCACTACAAGGAATATCAGCGACTCCGCACAGAAGAGCTGGCGCACAAAATTGCTCTCAAAAAATCCATAGAAGAAACACAAAACTCTCTGCGAGTTTTTGATGCGCTCATTCCTAAACTCCCGTCCTCACCAAAAGAAAAGCGTGAGGCAAAGCTCGAGCTTCAAGAGCTCGAGGCAGAGGAGCACTCTCTTGAAAGAGAAATTGATAATATTAAGCATAAATTAGAGAAGTTGCAGTAAAATGGGGATAATATGGTTTTAGCGCCATTCAAAAGTAAAAATAAACAAAGAACACTCTCATCTATAGTTTCTCTCGGTGGTCTCCTCCTTGTAGCAGTTGGTCTAGTAAGTGACTTACCAAAAGTTTTCTTAGGGCTAAATAATATCACTTCAATAGGGATTATTTCTTTTATTATTGGTCTTGTATATTTAATTGATCTTATTGAATAATATGGATCTTAAACAGAAAAATCTTTTAGATCTCACCTATGATACTTACCTGGTTTATTTTAATACTTCTATCATATTAGTAATCTCGTCTTTTATTAGTATATTCATCGGAACTGAAGAAAGTTGGAGTATAAAGGGAATTATAACAGCATTGGTAATATTATTTCTTATTATCACTGTTTTATTTTTAATATTAAATACTCTATCTAACGATATCAAAAGAAAGCTTGAACGACTATAATAACCAACAAATACCTTTAAATAATTTCTTTATCCTCTTGCACATATGATATCAGATATCAAAACAAGACAGGACCTCATTAATGCATATATAAATTTTTTTAAGGCAAAACACCATAGGCACATCCCCTCTGCATCACTTATACCTGAAAATGACCCATCTGTCCTCTTCACAACTGCTGGCATGCATCCTTTAGTTCCTTATCTTCTAGGCCAAAAACATCCACTAGGCAAAAGACTCGTAAGTACCCAGAAATGTATTAGAACAGTAGATATTGATGAAGTCGGTGATCCTGTGCACCATACATTCTTTGAAATGCTGGGCAATTGGTCTCTTGGCGATTACGGAAAAAAAGAAGCTATCTCTTTTTCATTTGACTTTCTGACAAACATTCTAAAATTACCAAAAGAAAAGCTGGCAATTAGTGTTTTCGCAGGCGACTCTGATGCTCCTAAAGATGAAGATACTGCCAAAATTTGGCAATCTCTCGGCATATCTAAAGAAAGAATTGCATATCTCTCTAAGCAAGACAACTGGTGGGGCCCTGCAGGTGAAACAGGCCCTTGCGGTCCTGATACAGAAATGTTTTTCTGGAATTCAAAAAAACCAGCCCCTAAAAAATTTAATCCAAATGATGAAAACTGGGTGGAAATCTGGAATGATGTTTTTATGATTTATAATAAAACAAAAGAAAAAACCTTTACCTCATTAAAGCAAAAAAACGTAGACACAGGAATGGGCGTAGAAAGAACGCTTGCAATTCTGCAAGGATTAGAAGATAATTATCAAACCTCTATTTTCCAACCAATAATCAAAAAAATAGAATTAATATCAAGCAAAAAGTACGGAAAGAATAAATTTAATACAAGAGCAATGAGAATTATTGCAGACCATATTAGAGCAGCTGTCTTTATCTTAGGTGATGAAAGATCAATCAAACCATCTAATGTTGAACAGGGCTATGTCCTTCGGAGATTAATCAGGAGAGCAATTAGATATGGAAAATTATTAAATATTAGAGAGAACTTTACATCTGACATCGCAAAAGTCATCCTTCCAATTTATCCAGATTATCAACCATTGCACACTCATAAAAATTTTATTTTTGAACAACTTGAAGAAGAGGAAAACCGCTTTAATCAAACCCTAGAAAAAGGACTGAAGAAATTTCATGAAATAGCAAAAGATTCCCTTATTACAGGCAAGGAGGCATTTCTTCTCTTTCAAAGCTTCGGCTTCCCTATTGAAATGACTTCTGAGTTAGCAGATGAAAAAGGAATAAAAGTCGACCTCGATGAATACAACGAAGAATTCAAAAAGCATCAGGATCTCAGCAGAACAGCTTCAGCAGGCATATTTAAATCAGGTCTAGCAGATGATTCAGATACAGCTCGCAAATTGCATACTGCAACCCATCTTTTAAATGAAGCTCTCAGAAAAATCCTTTCTTCTGATATAAAGCAAAAAGGCTCAAACATAACTTCAGAGCGCCTCCGCTTTGATTTCAATTTTCCAAGAAAACTTACAGAGGATGAAATAAAAAAAATAGAATCCTTAGTAAATAAAAAAATTAAAGATTCTCTAGAAGTCGTAAGAGAAGAAATACCAATTCAAGATGCCCTAAGCTCTGGAGCGCAGGCAGAATTTGGTGCAAAATACCCAGAACTAGTATCTGTTTATACAATTATTGACAATAAGGAAAAGAAAGGCTGGTTCAGCAAAGAAATTTGCACAGGCCCGCATGTTGCAAACACTAAAGAAATAGGCCATTTTCGCATCATCAAAGAAGAATCAGTTGCCTCAGGAGTTAGAAGGATAAAGGCAGTCTTGGAATAAAAGAAAAATATAGTACTATAGCGAGTTTTTTAAACATTAAGTTTTATATAATAGAATGGAAGAAAAAGTACATGACTTCACAGTACTTATAGAACAAGATGAAGAAGGATGGTATGTAGCAACTGTTCCAGATATTCAGGGATGTTCTACATAGGCAAAAAACAATTTCTCAAGTCTTAGAAAGAATAAGGGAAGCTATTGAAGTTTGCCTAGATTCAGAAAGAGAAGAGATAACTCCTATGAAATTCATTGGTGTACAGCGCATTGCAGTTGTTCGATGACAAAACTTCCGCATATTTCCGGAAAAGAACTTTGTAAAATACTCAAGCAAATAAAAATTAAACGGAAAGAATTCCAAAATTTTATTCATTTTGTTTTATTGATGTTATAGGAAACCACTCTAGCACCTTGCTCTTTTAGATATCCCTCTAATTTTTCGCAAACTTGAATACCAGTAGATTCGGATAAATCTTTTGATTCGCATTTATTCTGGAAAGAACAATAAGCACAGAAGAATCAACTATCATATTATAGTAAATCTTTCACATCCTCTCTCAATTCCTCAACTCCATAATGATAATTTATCCCTCTCTCATGAAGTACATCTAAAAATTCACTGAGACTTATTCCAGCTATGTAAGCGGCCTTTGCAGCAGTTGCTTCATTCTTTTGAAACTTCTCAAGAGCTATTTCAAGCATTTTCTGCTTTATTCCCAAACTTAAAACTTCTCGCAATACTGCTGACTTAGTGGTTCTTCTATACTGGGAAATTCTATTTATCTCCCTCAATTCTTCTATTCCTATCCTTACAGATACATTTTCTTCCATGTATACATTTGTAGTAAAATGTACATAAATCTTTCGCTTGGCAGTATTCTGCAGAAAAGTGAAAGGAAGATTATAGAAAAACAAGATAAGTAAGTATTCCTGCCGCCAAAGCCAGTGCATAAAGTCCAAACCATCTTAAATTTCTTCTTGATGTCAGGACAAAACGATAAAGAACATGCAACATAGTAAGTCCAACAGCAAATGAAACTAATGAAGCCCATATTAAAGAAGGCTGTAGTGGCTCATTGCCAATAACAGCAATATTTGCTCCGAAAATAATGGGAATAGCCATGAGAAATGAAAATCTTCCTGCTGCCTTAGGTGTCAAGCCAAATAATATTCCGCTCCCAAGAGTCATTCCGCTCCGTGAAATACCTGGCAGGATAGAAAGCACTTGCGCGCAACCAACAAACAGCGCCTGCTTCCAGCCAAATCTCTTTCCCCATAATTTAAGCTCAAAACTAGATATAATCAAAAATAGTCCGGTAATGCCAAATCCCCAAGCAACAACAGATAAACTGCTATAAATCCTGCTGAAAAAATCCAAAAACACATATCCAATAACTGCGGCAGGAATGCTCGCAATCAGCAAAAGCACTCCAAGCTGTCCATGCTCTGTTTTAAAGCGAAAAGAACAAACATCCTGTATAATCTCAACAATATCTTTGCCAAAATAAACAAATACTGCCATCAAAGTCCCAAAATGAAGAGCTACATCAAAAGTCAAGGAGGTTTTATACTGCAAAAGTTCATGAAAAATAATTAAATGCCCTGAACTAGAAATAGGCAGCCACTCAGTAATTCCCTGCACTATCGCTAAAATCAATGCTGCGAAAAGTTCATTCATACTTTTCGCCCGCAATAATAATTATTAAACATGATTGCACATGAAAAGATATGTTCAATATTACAGTTCTAGGTAATTAATAAAAATTGCATAATAGCCTCTAACACAGTCACCTCTTGCTCACTAAAAGTGATAATGGCTCTTGTTCATATAGTAATTTCTCTGCATTCCCAGCAAAGTAGATCACTGCCGCCTAGCTTTGCGCGAAGTAATTCTGCCATCAAACGCTCCGCACTAAATCCTTCAAAGTCATAGCTAAGGTCGAACAAAGCCCCGCAATTGCTGCATTGTTCTGGCATCAAACAAACTTCGCTCTTCATGCTTATATTAGCATGTTTTTCTTTATATATTAATAACAATCTGGAAAAATTATTTTTTAGCACCACCATATTTATATAGCAAGTCACTTTCAAGAAATAAAATAGGGTTTTTAAATAAAAATATGAATATTCCTCTGTAGAAAGTAAAACTACATAATTAAGATTAATCACCTTTTCAGTATTG
>CAYIDE010000015.1:0-12564 GCA_964362065.1 Candidatus Woesearchaeota archaeon
ATTGGAGATTATAGAGTAATTATAGATGTTATTATTTCCATGAATAAAATAATTGTAATTAAAATTGGGCATAGAAAAAATATTTACGATTGATTTTGAGTCTCCACCTTTTCTACTTAAATTAATAGTAAAACTAAAATCCTAGTAATATAATAATTTCCACAAGAAAAAATATTTATGATTTATTTACAATTCTTCAAGTTTACAGGTCTGCTTAGTTTTTTAAATTAATCCAAGAAGAAAAGTAAAGACTAAGAATATGCTCTACTTATAGTTTTTTTAGGTACTGGCTCCTTCCAACATTTCATTCCATTGCTCTTGAGTGATATGGTCTACCTTTTTAAGATCATTCCTGGTAGCATTGAGAAAACTTATTAAAGTTCCTGAAATATCTTTAGCCGATGGTGTTGATTCGCTCATTACTTCTGGAATATTACCAAAAGGGTAAGTGGATTCATGTCTTAAATACCAAACTTGATTAGAACCGAGAGGGTTTATCGGACCAAAAACAGGTTCTGGAAATCCTGGCATTCCCGGTCCACCATTTCTATTTATGCCTTGATAAAGATATTTCCTTTCTTTATATTCCATTACATCTCCTGGAATAAGGCCTTCCCATGTATTATCCAGTACAAATCTATCAAATTGTTTTTTTTCTTTATATTTTCTGATAAGCGCTTTTAAACCCATGATAGATTTTTCATGTTGAAGTATTTAAAATTTTATATTCTTAAAACTATATATAAACCTACAAGATTAATTGATTTAGACATAGAAAAAATATTTATGACCAATGTCGAGAATCTTATTTTTTAGTATATTTTCTAACTCGCAGTAGCAAAAAAATAGAAGATAGAATTATAAAGCCCAATTTACTCAAAAAATCATGAATGAGCAGAACATGGGATTAAGCGGGAGAACTTTACCTGGATTTAAAGCATGCTGCGAATATTTTAGGTCTGCAAACGCAAAAAAAAATGGTTTCTCGATAGACCTAGAAGAAATGGGTTGGGTTCTGGGAACATCTGTCCTCTACAAAAATGATAATGATATTGTAATAGGAGTGCTAAAAGAAGTTCTCACTGGTTTAGAAGCAGATAAGATGCAGGTACTTCCTGTTAAAGATGGAGAATCACCGATTATAAGAATTAACGGTAAAAGATATTCTGAGTCATGTGTAGATGTTGATCTTGATTTTCTTAATAACTATACGGATAGTATTTCTTATAGTGCTAAAAGCTCTTCGAGAAGCAGTGTATTCCATGATAGAGAAGCATTAGAAGATTCTCTAGAGTTAAAAGCTTTTGATAGTGCGTTTAGTTATTTAAACCAAGAATTAAGAGTTAATCTTAACAGTAGAGGTATAAAATCAGAAAGAGAAGAAAATAATCCTAAATATCTTAGATATTCTTTAGAAGTATTTTATCCTAATAATAAAATTGTTGAATCTATTATCGCCTCTGTAGAGTATATTCAAAAAGCAGTAAATATGACTAATGCTTTAGAAGAGATAAGAAAAAATAAGTTTGAGTCACTTGTAGAAAAAATATCTCGGGCTTAACTTACTCTTCGCCCTCATCTCTAATCCCGTTCTTAGTGAGGAAAAACATTGCCTCATTTTCTGGCAAATTAGGCGCATCAATCATCTTTGCTACTCTGCTCCCGCCCTTTCCTCTGCGAAAATAAATCCGGTAAGTTGAATTATGTGCTATAAATCCATTAGCTATATAATTCTCAAATACGGGGACTGAAAAATCGTATAATGCTTTATCTGTATAAGAAATGGAAATCTTTCTTATTTTCTCAAAAGAAATATCTCCTTGTAGCAACTTAAAAATAAACTCTATTTTTTGTTTATTCTGCCTGTCCCCTACAGTGCATTTCATAATGGCTCTAAAAGCATTTTCCAATTCTTTTCTGCTAACCCACATATAATTTTCAGGTCTTGATTTTATATAGTGAGAAAAGTTTAACCCGCAATCTTCTAATAATTTCCTAAGTTGATTTCTTTTTATTGGCATAAGTTCATAACTATAGGTTTGATTAGCTTCTTGTATCTTTTCTAGTAATATTTTCTGCTTATCTGGTGCACTAAATCCTATAATTAAATATCGTTTAACATCTTTATCAATAATTCTTAAAGTATTTCTATATTTTCTACCAATACCAAAAGAAAGAGTAGATCTTATACCAAATCGTAAGAGAAATAGCTGTAAATATCTCAAAATAGTTGTGTCTTTTTGCACTACAGTAATATATGCCCTTTTCTTATTGATATAGCCTTCTGCATCAATGAATCCTTTAATGAAGCCCTTCACCACATCCACTTTAGATTTACCCACTTCATCTAAAATAGTAGGAAGCATCATAGTAAATAATTCCTTAATTTCTCGAGAATTAATGCAGAGGGTATAACAGTTCTTAGTACGCATTTTAGTAATGGTTCCCTCGATATTGAATAATTCCTTAAAAAATAACTTGTAAACATTTAAAACTTCCATTCTTGCATCTCTAAATCGTAATCCTCCCACATCGAGATTTCCATCTCCAATAAAATAACCATATATCTGAGCTAAACGAGAATCCAATAATTCTGGTAAGCACAAATCCCTATGCTTAGAACTTACAATAGGTTCAATTTGCAGAATTTGTTGCTGACCAAAATAATTTTGTAGGTCGTCCAAAACTGTAAAAGAAGTAGGATATGCTTGATTTAAAACCCTCCTAAATTGTCTAGGAGTAAGGCCTATTTTTTTGCAAATTTCTTTCCTGGAAATATTTCCCTTATCTAATGATGTCTTAATAAGACCTGAGCTTTCTAAAGAAATCTTTCCTATACGTTTTATTTTGAATTGCGGAATACTTCTATCTTCTCCTTTAATATCTATCTTTTTAGCTTGTGCAATAAAATCTCCTACATTAAACTGTTGGGCCTCTTTTTCAATAATGGAAAAATTTTCTACAGTGAAAAATCTATGTAATCCAGAACAACGGACTTGGCAATTAGTTTTGATATGGTAAAGTTTTTTCACATCAGAATTTAAGAAAACATTCTCTGTTCTGCTCTCTTCAAGTATCATCTTTGAAAAACTGCCAGATAAAACATTCTGCTGTTTCATATTTTTAATCTCTATAATGCTCCCATCAGCTAACTGTATTAAGGAATCTCCTGTTAAACACATGTGTCCAACGATATTGCCCCCGACAGGAGTTGTCGGATCACCAAACATCATGCCAGGATTTGCCATAACCTGATTCGTTACATAAATTGCAAGATTATGCTGTTCTGCTATCTTCATTAAATCATGTAGATATCTGTTAAGTTTCTGTTGCCTATCTGCCAGCTGCCCCCGGCCTGCAAATTCTGCTCTAAAATGCGCTGTTAGCGAATCAATAATTACCAGCTTAATCTCTTCACCTTCTTTAATTAGCTCATTTATCTTGTCAAGCAGTAAAATTTGATGATCGCTATTAAACGCTCTAGCTACTAATATATTTTTTAACACCTTTTCAGGATTAGCTCCTATTCCCTCAGCAATTTGCCTGATGCGCTCAGGACGAAAAGTGCCTTCTGTATCAATATAAACTGCTTTTCCTTGCATTCCTCCATGCTCTGCTGGTAATTGTACGTTCACAGCTAAAGTAAAACCCAATTGAGTTTTCCCGCTGCCAAAACCTCCATAAACCTCTGTAATTGCCTTAGTTTCAAACCCCTTTCCTCCCAGAAGATTATTTAAATTTGCAGACCCTGTTGAAATGTATCCAATATTTTCTCTTCTTTTCGCAAACTCTGTGCCTTCAATAAATCCTAATTTCATCATGCCTCTCGCTGCCTGTATTGCCTTGCGAGCTACTGCTTCTCCAATACCTGCAAGTTCAGAAAGCGCAGAAGGGGACATTACTGCTATGCCCATCAAATCATAAACTCCTGCTGCTTCCAATTTCGCAGCAATACCTGGCCCAATGCCAGGGATATCAGTTAATTTTCGCTCATCAGAATCATTTTTTTTGTCTTTTTTCTCCTCATCGTCTTTAACCATCTTCCTGTGCAACTAAAATACTATATAAACATGATGCAACTTTAATACATACATTTCCATTTCTCAGATTATTTTTAAGAATAAATTAACTATCAAGGCAATATCAAGAACAACTACGAATATAAAAATTCCTGCCTCCCTCTTCCCCCCGGTTCTTATTTTTCCAGCAAGCTCTGTCTTAGAAGGCCAAAACGGCCTTATTCCTTCTACAGTCAGAGCATCAGCAAAAAGATGAGTGCTAAATCCCAAAAAGAAAGGTAACGCAATTATAGGAATATACAGAACAAACAAAAGTGTTACTGCAATACAAAAAGTAAAACTATGAATAAAGCTTCTATGCCTGACAATCCACTGCATTGGCCTGAAAATCCAAGCCCTTCTTCCAATAAAAGACTGTGCTGTGTCAATATCTGGTATTAAACTGCTCACCAGCAGCACAGGTAAAAAAATAAGTATATGCTGAACGTGTGGTAAGAAAAGCAAACCAATTAATAATCCAAAAGCAAAGTGTGTGCGAAACATCATAATCCCTATAGCCCAAGAAAGATTATAAATATTGCCCATGATGATTTATAATTACCTTTCATCGAATCATTTTTCTTAATTATTTTGGCAATTTTAATTCAAATAATATTTTATATTGTCTAATAATAATTTACACTTTTATATAAATAATGTGTGTTTAAATCTTTCAATAATTGAGATGTAATATTAATCATCCTATAAAATAAAAGTCTATCACGAAACCCTAAACTCTTCCTGGCACGCATATTGCTTCGGTTTTCCAACCCATATTACCTCTGGAGTAATAAGCCCGCAAATAGATGCATTATTCCTCACTAAAGCAAGGGCATTGTAGCACTCGTTCCTTCTTTCCTGGCCTAAAATAGCCGTACAATATTCAACCTGTTCTCTGTACTTTTTTTTATTAAAGAATGAATCATCAACATCAGCAAGTGCAAGATCAGCATAGCAAGCATCCCTTTCTATTACTCCGATAATTTTCTCACATAATTTTGTAGAACTACTTCTTCCCTCATGTACAAGCCCCAGATAACAAGCATCCTTCTCTGTATCAGTATTTAGTGATGCGCACCTGTTTATCGATATCAAATAAAATATAAGAAATACAATAAGAATAACCACTCCAAAAAACAAAATTAAATTACCTTTACTAATCCCTCTCTTCATAGCTCTATAAATAAATAATAGGTTAAAAATCTATGCTTGCGCTTCAAATTCCTGCAATAATAAATCCACAGCAACCGGCTCTACTTTTTCTATGCTGAATTCTAAATTATGATACAAAGCATTCTCTCTTATACTTCCAGAAAAAAATCTTTCTTCCCCTAAAAGCATCCCTCTCTGCTCAAGAAATTTCTCTATTGAAAAAACTGTCTCTTCATCAAAGCCTAGTTGGTAAATGTGCTCCCCGAAAAGCACACACCTAATAGTCTCGCTTCCGTCATCAAGAATAATATTTAAAAGTGCTCTTCTTTGCGGAATAATTTTTCCATGCACTTTGCAATCTTCATCAAGTACTTTTCTTCCGCATTCTGGGCAAACATCAAAGTATCTGGGCTCAAAAAGCTGTATCATGAATGCGCGTGTCTTAAACTTATCGCCTGCTTTAACCTCTGAAAGTTTCTTCAAATGATAAACTTGCTCTGCCTTAACCTCTCCCAACTTTTCCGCACTTTGTTTAAGCTCTCCAAAGGAAGAAAGATGAAGTTCACCATTTCTGACAGCTGCATTGCTCACTTCTATAACCTCGCCTTGCTTTATGATTCCTTGCTCAAGAAGTGCAATATGGTGGGTATCCCACAAAACTAAGCGCATATTCCCTGTTTCATCTGCAATAACCAAACTTGCCACTTTCCCTTCCTTTTCATTTTTAACAAAGCTCCGTACCTCTCCGATATTTACAGCCTTGCCCAAGATATGCACTCTTTTCATGCCAGTAACTAGCTCTCCGATTTTCATGCGCTCTTTATCAAAATGAATGCCTAGTTCAGCAGCCACTATTTGCGCTGCCCCTTCTTTAGATACTAAACCAGAAAGCTTCGCTCGCTTTGCCTCAATTTTCCGCTCAATCTCTTCTGTTAAAAGTCCTGCATTGTGTGCAATTCTCTCTATAAGCTGCACATAATTCTCCATGCTTCCTAAGATGAAAACCCATTTAAAAGCATTATGTATTTCTTGTTACTTGACAAAAAAACAACATTTATAAACACCAAATACCCTCTTATATTAATCTCTCCAGTGAAAGGAGGTAACAATATGGCAAACGTACAAAAGACACTCGCCTTGATCCTGGGTATAATTTTAGCTATCTTAGGAATCTGGGGCTTCTTTATTGATAGCATTTTAGGCTTTGGAGTAAATCCAGCACAGAGCGTCCTTCATCTCATTGGTGGTGCATTTGGTATTTACTCAGGAACAAAGGGTATGGGTAAAGGATTCAATATCTCAATCGGATGGATTGGCATAGTATTAGGAATCCTTGGCTTTATCCCTACAATAGACGGTCTACTTTCAGATTACCTAAATATTAATCAGGCGATTACCTGGCTGCACCTTATTCTAGGAGTAGTTTTTGTAATCATTGGATATACTGTTAAAGAATAAAGACGCTTTTGTTATTTTTACTTTTTTCCTTTTTTCTTTTAAAATGAAAACTTCTCTTTTTTTTATTTTTGCAGGCATTCTCGCTTTCCTCGGCCTCGCTTGGATGATGCTCCCGCATGCCTATCATAATACACTAACTCAAGATGATGAAACTTCTCATTTCACTCATTTATTTCAAGGCCTTATGGTTTTTCTTATTGGCCTATTTTTGATGTTATGGAGCAATCGCTTGGGAAAAACGAGAAATCTAAATTCCAAAAATTAAAATTAATATTTCTATAAAGTGGTAGCAAGAAAAGATTTAAATACCTTTAAAGAGAATGTTTTTCATGGAAAAACTCATTAATAAACAAACCAGTGATTCAAATAGAGAACAATCTGTAGTCCCGCTTCTTACTTCTCCCCCCAGCCATACACTAAATGAACCATATCTTAAACAAGAAGATTTCCAAAATGTTATAGAATATGCCTCTACGCTCCAACTTCTTGATATCCAAAAAGACCTTAGAAGAAAACAAGGTATTGAAGCCCTTGTTTTAACTAACTTTGAACAGGGAATACCTCGCTCTGTAGTCTCTCAAGTAATTGAAGACCATATGGACATCGGGAAAAAATATGCTCTCCAAGCTCTAGATCATCTGCATCCTTTACCAGAGCAACTGCAGGCAGATTTAGAAAAATATAAGGCTTCCCCTTCACCAGAACTTATTGACAGAAAATACTGTTATGAAATAAAAAAAGCTCTGGAGCAATATTTTCCCCAAAAAAAAGTAGAAATAGAAATGGTGAATGGGTTTCCTAATCATGCACATTTTTTCTTAATATCCCAAACACAAATTGAAAAAATAAGGGGATTCTTTAAAAAAAGATTAGTTAAGAAAATAATAGAAACTAGAGAAAAATTAGCATCTATAAAAACAAATCATTATAGTATCGGTTTCGAAATTGATGTCTATAGTCCATTATTTCTTAGGGCATGTGGTGAAACTTTAAAAAAATTGGAAAGTTGGATACCGAAATACTTCAAGTTCGTAGAAAAAAAATATCACTTTGATCCAGAAAACCGAGAAATTTAAACAAAACCAATATGGCCCTCCAAAAATCATCAAGTAGCCCACAGACTTTATTGCATCAAAATTTCCCCCTATTAGCAGAATCTCAACCCTCGGATATTCAAACAGAACGCAGAATAACAATTGAGGAATTTCAAGAAGTCATCAACTATGCCTGTACTCTACAGAAGATGGAATTTGAACAAGAGGAAAATAAAAGAAAGGGTTTGGAAGCCCTTGCATCTGTAGATACAACCCAAGGTATTCCTCTTTCAGTAGTGCAGCAAGTAATTACAGATGTTATGGATGTCGGAAAACCATACGTGGAAAAAGCCCTCGCACTCCACTTCCCTTCCCTAGAAGAGATGAAAGAAGACCTGAAAAATAGAGATGCAATACCCTCTCGTGGGCTTATTGATAATGCATACGAAAATGAAATAATGAGAGCATTGCAGATAAAATTACCAAAAAGAGAAATCCTTTGTGATAGATATAATCTTTGTATGAATTTCTGCACAGTTGATAAAAAAATAAAAGATATAAAATTTCTTTTTTTTAAAAAGAGAAAAATATTCCTGGCAAAACGGCCCCTGGCAAGTATTAGTATTGATTATTATTTACGAGTTGGGATTGATGTGTATAATCCTATTTTCCTTAGAGCGTGCGGCAGTACTCTTCAAAAACTAGAACATAGATTCGGTAAGTATATAAGATTAAAAGATGCTGTTTACCACTACGACCCACAAAATCCTCCCTATTCTATCAAATAATTTATAAACCTCCTTTCTAAATAACAACATGGCAACAGTAATCATCATTGCCAAAATCATGCCTGACTCCCCAGATACAGACCTCGCAGCTATAAAAAATCTTGCCCATGATGCCCTAACAAAAGAAGGAGCAAAAAACATTTCCTTCGAAGAAAAACCAATCGCCTTTGGTCTTAAAGCTCTTTATATAAAATTTGTCTTCCCAGAGGAAAAAGGCACTGATATTGTTGAATCCTTGCTCTCAAGAATACCTCATGTTTCATCAGTCACTCTTGAAGATTATCGCAGAACTTTTGGGTAAAAAATAAGAATTCCCAAAAATACCCTTACTTCTTGCCCCACGCAGCCACACCTAACAAAACCAGATATACAAGATTTACTATAGGAATCGCCATTAATACCGCCCACCATCCAGGCCTTTTCAATGCTTCAAACATCTTCCAATTCCAAATAACAAAAAACACAAGGAAAGCAAGGCTGAACAATATACCAATAAAGGGGATCATTATCCCGATAAGTAAAAGTATAGGCCACCAGGGCATCTTCGCGATATTATTAGCAATCAAAGGAGGGCCTACAATAGGTATCCACGCGATTCCTGGAGCAATTGTGCTTCTTGCTCTCTTTGCTATAGTCATAAACGCGAGTGATGTATAAACATATATTACCAATAAAACAATCAGTAATATAATAAAGAATATGAAGATGAAACCAATAAGAGAACTGCTAATAATTCCTTCAGGAAATTGGTCAGACAATTTAAAAATATCAGAAAATACCATATCGCATAAGCTCCTAACCTTATTCCCAAGAAGGATATAAAAACCTTTGCTTCTTAAAAAAACCTATGCCCCTCACACCTGAACAAATAGAAGAAATAAAAGCACAGCTTAGAGAGCAAGTGCAGCATCTTCCCAGCCAACAAAAGCAGGCTGCTCTCTTGCAAATCGAGCAAATGTCCCCCGAAGCCCTTGAATCGCTTGTTCAGCAGCAGCAATCAAAAAACCAGTCAGGAAAAGAAGAAAAAACAATCTTCCGTATGATTGTAGACTCTGACATCCCAACTGTAAAAATTGATGAAAACCGCTATGCCCTTGCTGTCTTAGACATCAACCCTATATCCAAAGCGCATATTATAATTATTCCTAAAAAACCAGTTTCTGATTCAAAATCTTTGCCTACACAATCCTTCTCACTAGCCAAAAAATTAGCAAAAAAAATAGAGCTGAAGTTTAAAGCACACTCAATAGATATTATTACTGAAAAGAAATTTAATGAATTTATCATAAATCTTCTTCCTTCTTATGACCATCCTCTCTCTCTTTCCTCTCCCAGAACAAAATCCCTGCCTGACGATTTAGAATCTCTAGCAAAGCAGCTTCGTCCAAAAAAGCGTATCCCTCTTATCCGTATAAAAAGTTTAAAAGCGAAGGAAAAACATCCGCTCCATTTGCCAAGAAGAATCCCATAATAATCAAGGTAAAAAAGAAAGCAGGCACAAACGGAATTCCTTCCTTAATCCATACCTTTTTATTTGCCCTTCGTATAATCTTAATTTCATCAGCGCTTAAACCATGCACGCTTTTGCATATTGTCTTATTTCCTATATGAACATTTTTTTCAAGCCAATCTCCCTCACAAAGCTCTCTTGCATGCACAAGTTTAATCATACAACCCTGCTCTAAAGCACGCAAATATACATATAAAAGAGGCACTCCTATCAGCAATATTCCTAAGATAAAAGATAATAAACGAGAATAAACAGGTATGTATAATGAAAAAATACTCAATACTGCTCCAGCAAAAGCTCCCAGAAAAACTATATATCTCGCTCTGCTCCATTTTTTACGAAATGCATCTGCAAAACCTTTTTTATTTTGCAAAACAAGATATAAGCTAAAAACTAAACTCCATACTGCTCCTACACTAAGCAGTAATATTAAAAATCCTGAACTGTATAAAAGCAAACTCCTTATATCAAAAGCAGGCATCAGCACACCGAAGCCCATTAGCAGTTTAGCATCGCCCCCGGCAAATACTCTCCCATAATACAATCCCATAGCAAGTAAATAAAATATTCCAAATCCGGATAAGCCAAAAATAAAGAATTTCTCATCAGACTCTAATAGAGCATAAAATGCTCTATTAGCCAGACCAAACGCAATCAGAGAAAAAGAGATCCAATTAGGAACCTCCCGCTTTTTCAAATCATAAACCGCAGCAAACCCTGTCCATAATAACGCAAGAAAAAAAAGAAAATAATACTCTTTCATACAGATCTAAAAAAAGCAATCTTTATTAACTTTCCTTTTCTTGTTATACTATGAAAGAAAATACGCTTGTTTCCTCAATTCAGGTAAAAAAATATTTGTTCTGGGCAGTAATGCTCCTGCTAGTTCTGCTTTCCTTTTTCATGCTGCGCCCATATCTAATTTCTCTTGCCTCTGCTTTTATTCTTGCTTTTCTAATTCGCCCGCTTTATTTAAAGTTGGAACAGTACAGCAATAAAAAAACCTCTGCTCTCCTTTGTGTTATCCTTCTCGCTCTTGTTATTCTTATCCCTATAATATTTATTGCAAAACAAATAGCATTGCAGGCATCAGACTATGCCGGAGAAGTTCGAGTTAATGCCTTTGTTTCAAAAATATCCTCTCTTCCATTCCTCCAGCATATTGATATACCTGCATTAAAAGAAAAAATAATCTCTCTGCTCTTTTCTCTTTTTGCCTCATCAATCAGGCAGGCTCCTGCTTTTCTGCTTGGCATTGTAATTACCCTTGTTGCTATGTTTTTCATCCTTGTCTACTGGAAATCTTGGTCCACACAGCTCATAGCATATATTCCTTTTAAAAATAAAGAGCATATTGCAGATGAAATCGCACTCGCCACAAAAAACATTGTTTACGGGTACTTCCTAATTGCGCTCATAGAGCTGACTGTTGCATTTATAGGGTTCTCTCTCGCCGGCGTAAAGTTTGCACTTATCTTTGCTGTTTTAATCGCAATGCTGGCTTTTATTCCTGGCCTGGGCCCATTTATAATCTGGGCTCCGCTCGCTCTCGCTTATATGCTTGCCGGTAATATTCCCAGCAGTATCGGAATTCTCATAACGGGCCTCGTTATCTCACTCTTCATAGATCATTTCTTATCTGTCAAAATAGTTGCTTCAAAAACAAAAATTAATCCTCTCATGATCCTCCTCGGTATATTAGGAGGCGTTCCCCTCTTCGGTATCTTCGGCTTAGTCATTGGACCTCTGGTTTTGCTCTACACGCTCAAGCTTCTCCAGGAAGCGATGCAGCAAACAAGCTGACAGAAAGTGCATTGTTAAGTTAAAGGGTGCCAATCGTAAGATTTTTAAGGTTTAGATTTATATTTTTCTTTATGAAAGAAACTAAAAAAGAGGATGAAAAGAAAGAAGAAAGTTCACGTCCTCATTTTGCAAAAGTCATTGAATATAATGAACAACCTTGGTTAACCGATGTAATTATTGGTCAGAAGGGTTCTACATCACATGGACATCTTACTGCAAGCGGAGCAATGATTTGGTATCTCCGAGATGAACAAGGTAATGAAATTATTAAAAATGGTTCTAAAGTTTAGCTAATTTTATCAAACTTAACCATTTGTTTGTACTTAAAGTCAATTCTGGTATGGCTTCCTCTGATGGCGTTTTGCCATCTATTCCCTGATGCTTTCTCACAAAATTATAGTAAATTTCGTATCCTTTCATAATGGCTCTTGCACTTTCCAAACTTCCATGAAAGCCACGCATGATTTTTGTTCTATCTCTAATTGTATTACGCAATCTTTACAATCCAACGATAAATAGTGGAATAGTGAAAATTTTTAGGAGCAAACATCTGTAAATGCTCTTGTATCTTTCTTAACGACATTCCAGCATAATACATATTCATACAAGCAGTACTTTATCCTCATGGTTTTTCATTTTCCAAAAACCACTATCTATTGAAAATCTGTGAGAACAATCTTTACACTTATATCTTTGAACATCGCCTCTCCTCTGTAGAAAGTTTCAATAAGAATCGCCACCTTATTTGATTGTATTAGCTT
>CAYIDE010000016.1:0-12518 GCA_964362065.1 Candidatus Woesearchaeota archaeon
TGATATTCATATGAAACTAAAAGACCGAGAGAACATTAATTCAGGACAATACATTGCAATTTAAAATGCAAAATATTCTTAAACTCAATTATATTTGGATATAAAGAAAAGATAAAATGAGAAAGATAAAAAGAGGACATCATTCACATTCAAATATCATCAAGATTATTTTAGTAGTTGTAGTTGTTATAGGTGGAATACTTGCCTTAACTACTTATTACACTAAAATATTCAATGAAGTAGTTGAGATCATATTAACAACTTTATTAGCTTTGCTTTGTATAGACGCCTTCTTACACGCAAGACATAAGAAACAGCACAGAATTGGGAATTATTTTGTTTCAGGATTATTTTTATTGATGTTCACATCTCATTTCTTAAGAAATTTTTTCGGTCCTCTTCAATGCAAATTACCATTATTTCTATCAGTTTATGCTTATGATGGATTAACAATACTAATAGGGATATATTTAATAATCTACACAATTATCAGAGCAAATAAGACTAAAATAGTAAATTATCATCTTGTTTTTTGGTTCATATTAGGTCTTGTATTAGCAATCAATCACATAGTTAAGATATTAATCGGGAATTGCGTTTAATAATCAAATAATATTTAAATCCCAAGCTTTGTTTTCCAGAAAATAATTGCCCAGACATTAAAGCCCATATATGCTAAATTAAGCGCAAAGAGACCCCAGTGCTTATATTTTACAGAAAAAAGCATCCACAATGCATTAGCAATAATCCAAATATAAAAGCCTTCAATTCGCAAAAAAGTATTATAAATTGCTCCTAAGAGACTTAAAACTGTAGCACTCCATTCAATAATATGGTCTTTTAAGTTTTTCTCAATTATATGGATTGTATGAAATCTATATTTCTTGCCGTAAATTTTCTCATGTTCTATATCATATTTAGTTCTTCCAGCCATTATTTCTTTATTTTTTCAGCTCTCATAATCATTTCTTTCTTCAAGCCTAGAAAAACACCTCCTTCTTTTCCTCCAACATAACTGCTCTCACCAGGCTTAATTATTTTATTTAAATTATCTAGTTCTATATCTATGTGCGTAATGCTTGCACCTGATTTTCCTTTTAAATGCAGATAAACATTTGCCTTTCCTAATTTTATTTTTCCCTCTCCTGGTCCGCTCATTTTCTAACACCTATTTTTCTTATGTCATAAATATAAGTAATTGCCGAAGCCACTCCAGAAATTCCAGTAATAATACTAAAATATGGAGCAAAACTAAAAAAAGTATAATCAATACTTAATAATAGTATAGGAAATGCAAAACCTTGCAGGAATGTTGTGGCTTTTCCTATAAAGCGAGCATGTACAAGAGGTTTGCGCGCCAATAGCACAAGTAGAGCAAACGGTGCAGTTATTATCTCTCTAGATAAAATAAAGAATATCTGTGCAATGTGCCACTTCGATAAAAGCCCGCTGTTAAAAGTAGATATTAGCAAACCTAAAACAACTGCTATCATCAAAAATCTATCTGCAATAATGTCAAATTTTCTGCCAAATTCAGTTTCCAATTTATATCTTCTAGCAATCTGTCCATCAAAGAAATCAGTCATCATAGCTATAATAAAGCCGGCTGCTACATAAATAAAAGAAAATTTTGCAAAAATAAAATATAGAATAATAAATGTAAGTATAATTCTTACTGCAGTAAGAGCATTAGGTATATTCCAGATTTTTTTCTCTTTATTATTCACAGATTTTTTTTTCATTAATTTATTACAGACAAGAAGGTTTAAAAGCCCTTTGCTCCGTCTATATTTATAGCGCGGTAGAGCAGCCTGGAGTGCTCGCGAGGCCCATAACCTCGAGGTCGTGCGGTTCAAATCCCACCCGCGCTATCTTGAAAATGAAAAATCTATATGCACTAATGATTTCAGGTTTATTGCTGTCATCGGGATGCGAGAAACCGAGACAGCTTACTCTGACAGAAAGATTAAATGAAATGAGAATCCTCAAAGAATCATTTACAAACAATATTGAAAGGGCGGTAGTTTTAAGAAAAAATCTCTTGAAAGATAATTATGCATCCAAAGAAGAGCAGATCGAGCTTTATAAAGAATTAACATCAGCAAGAGGGAAAATTGAAGAATATAATAATCATTCAAGATACTGCCTTGAAAAACCCCTTGCTCTTGATTTTATTCCTGAAGACAAATTATGGCTTTCTTTGTTAGATAAGAATATAAATGGTTTTGATGCAAGTACTCCTGAATTGCAGAAAGAAATGAATAAAAGATATAAAGATTTTAGAGCAGAATCAATATATTCAGGAAAAGGGCAAGAGGCTGCAGATGAGATATTTCAGCTGACTATAGACCTCTTAAGCTCAGAAATGTAATAATAAAATGAAAAGAGTTTTCATAATACATGGCTGGGGAGGAAATCCAGATGAACCTCAGCTTGTTTGGTTAAAAAAAGAACTAATTAAAAAAGGTTTTGAAGTCCATTCTCCTAAAATGCCTAATACAGACTATCCAAAGATAAATCAATGGGTATCACATTTGAATAACTTAGTTGGCAAATTAGATAAAAATACCTATTTTATAGGTCATAGCATTGGCTGTCAGACTATCATGCGCTATCTTGAGAGTGTTAATGGCCAAGCTGGAGGATGCTTGTTTATTGCAGGATGGTTTAATCTTATGGATTTAGAACCAGAAGAGATTGATATAGCTAAACCATGGATAAAAAATAAAATTAATTTTGAAAAAGTTAAAAATAACACAGGAAAAATTTCTGTTCTTCTTTCTTCAAATGAACCTTATAATTATGTAAAAGAAAATAAAGAAATTTTTGAGAATGAATTACAGGCAAAAGTATTAGTCTTGAAAAATAGAGGGCATTTTGCTCCTGATGACGGCACTATAGATATCCCAGAAGCACTAACTGAATTTATGGAAGTTTCAAAATGAATAATAAATCATTCACAGAACTCTGTTATTCTCAATTAAAAAAAATCCCGAGAGGAAAAGTCACAACATATAAAGCAATAGCGCAAGCTCTTGGAACAAATGCATACAGAGCTGTAGGCAATGCCCTTAACAAAAACCCCTATACCCCCAAAGTGCCTTGCCACAGAGTTGTAAAGAGCAACGGAGAAGTAGGAGGTTATGCGCAAGGCATGAAGAAAAAGATTAATTTGTTAAAAAAAGAAGGTATATCAGTTACAGGAAATAAAATAGACAGCTTTAATGAGAATTTCTTCGAATATTGTAAAAAATCCTGCTAGGATATTCAATAACTTTATCAGCTAATCCCACTTTAACAGTTTCATGAGCATCAATAACAGAATCATGGGCACATCTTCTTTCCCAATAACTAATGCTCCTGCCGCTTCTTTTAGAAAAAAGTTCATACATTCTTTTTCTTTCTCTCTTGCTCCAATCTCCCCAAGATTCATGGCTTCGGGTAGGCATTCTTTCGGTATTTTGATTATAACCATCATGCACCATGACAATTGCCTTTGGATGCATTAATCTCAAATCCCCTGCCTGTAAGATAATTGAACCCATACTTGATGCTTCTCCATAAACTTCAATAGCTACAGGAGAAGATGAAGCCATTATTGCATCGTAAATTGCCCATCCATCTGAAATATTTCCGCCAGGAGTGTTAATAAATACCCTTATAGGGTCTTTGCCTGATTCATTGAGTATATGTAAGCCCTTTATGGCATATTCAGCCATTCTGGCATCAACTCCTAAATCATCTCCATCTTCAGAAAAATGTGCAGTTCCAATATACAATATTCTGCTTTCTATATCAACACCCCTCTCAAAAAAATCTTCTAATTTTGAATAATAGGTAAAAGGAGTATCTCTTCTGGCAGGGATAATCCCCTTAGTAGAAATCGCATATTTTCTTCTGTTTTTTCCCATTGTTTTTTTAATTAATTAGTCTTTTTAAACAAATTGATAGTGTGTTAATTATATCCCAGCATATTTTTAAACAATATTATCTGATGTATGATATGCTAATCATAGGCATAGACGATGCAGGAAGAGGTCCTCTAATAGGACCGATGTTCCTCGCAGGTGTTCTTCTCAAAAAAAAAGATGATGCCCATCTTAGACAGGAAGGCGTTGTTGACTCAAAAGTTCTTTCGCAAGCTCAGAGAGTAAGATTAGCAGGTATTATAAAAGATGCTTCAATAAATTATCACATCGTGGAAACATCTCCAGAACAGATTGACCACTCTTTAACTTCAGGTATAAATCTCAATACTTTAGAAGCAATGAAATCAGCCGAAATTATTAATAAACTCAATAGAAGAAATGAAAGCATAAAGGTTATTATCGACTGTCCCTCTGTAAATAAAAGAGCTTGGCATTCTAAACTTCTCTCATTTATTCATCATCCTGAAAATTTAGAAATTTATTGCGAACATAAGGCAGATGTTCACCATCCCAGCGTATCTGCAGCATCCATACTTGCAAAAGTTGCCAGAGAAGAAGCAGTAGCAAAACTTAAAGAAAAATATGGAGACATTGGTTCTGGATACCCTTCTGATCCTCAAACTATATTATTCTTAAATAAATATGGAAAAAAATTAGAAGATTCTGGCATTTTCAGAAAATCCTGGGCCACTTGGAAAGCCCTTTTTCCAGGAGCAAGCCAGAGGACGCTAGGTGAATTTTGAGCCTTTAATCTTTTTCGCATTTTTCCACATAAAATCAAAATAACTTTTATATGCTTTTGCAGCAGCAGAATTTTCAATTATTATTCCTTCAGGTTCATCAGTCCATATAATAATCGCAATTTTATCTCCGTATATGTTAGTTACAGCAGGACTTTCAGATAGATTAGGAAGATATCTATGCTCTGATAATTTAACATCAATTTCTCTTCGGTCCTTTCTTTGAATCAATTGAGTCTTAATATTGTTTTCTTTTTTCATCCTTTCAAATTGATAGGCAAATTCAGGCATTCGCCCTGAAAATTGTCCTTCACTTCCGTATACATAATTATCCTTTCCAGTTCTAATTATATCCAAAAATACTGTTTTTACTCCCTTAATCCCTTTAAACAGCCTTACTTGCCCTTCAATTTTATTTCTCTTATGCCTCTCATGCAGTTCAGGCAATATTGCTTGAACATCTTCTTCCTGTTCTTTAAGATAATCAAGAATTCTTTTTGGTCCAACTGCTTGGAACCATTTTACTTTTCCGACAAGAACATAACTAACAAATCCTTTTTCAAGAAGCATTTGAATGGCATTATAAACACTGCTTCTGTCTAAATGCGCCAATTTTGAAAGCCTGCCTGCTTTCATACTTCTATGATCATTGAGTGTCAAGTAAACCTTGATTTCATTAGGCGAGAATCCTATTTTTTCAAGAGTTTGCTCTACTTCAGCCATATCGTCTCTACAAAATATCCTTAGCTATTTAACTCTTTCTAATTTGTTGTAAAATATTCTACAACATTAAAAAAATAGAAAGATTTAAATACATACTTGTAATAATCATTATTATGAGTATGTTTATTAATAGAAAAGAAGAATTGAACTTATTAGAAGAGATATATTCATCCAAGAAAGCTGAGCTTGTACTTCTTTATGGCAGAAGAAGGATTGGGAAAAGCAGATTACTAGTAGAATCTATAAAAGGAAAAAATGCAGTTTATTTCTTGGCTGATGCTTCAGACAATATATTAGACATACTTGCAAGGCAGACAAATGAAGATTTCACAAGATTTTCTAACTGGGATGATTTTTTTGAATATATTTTAAAGAGCAAGCATGAGATATTTATTATAGATGAATTCCAGTATTTATATCAGGTAAACAAGTCTTGGCCAACGATACTTCAAAGATGGTGGGAAAAAATAAAAGAGTCAAATAAGAAAATAATTCTTTGTGGCTCATTAATATCTACCATTTATAAAATCGCAAGAGGTTATGGCTCCGCTTTATACGGCCGGAAAACAAGAGAGATTGATATAATGCCTTTAAAATTTAGTCATATCTCCAAAATGCTCCCTAATTATTCAACAGAAGACTTAATAAAAGCATATTGTATTATAGGAGGAGTTCCGAGGTATATTGAAGAATTTGACAGCAAAAAAACTATAGAAGAGAACTTGGATGAAAAATTATTTGAAAAAACCAGCTTCCTTTATAATGAACCAATAAATCTTCTCACAGAAGAATTTAGAGACTTCTCATCTTATCTCTCTATATTATTGGCAGTCGGTGAAGGAAAGACCAAATTTAATGAAATCTCTGATTTCTCACATATATCATCAAATAAATTGCCGAAGTATCTATCAGTATTGGAGAGAATTGAGTTAATTCAGAAGGAAATTCCTGTTACAGAAATCAAACTTAAATCAAAAATCACGCGATATTCTATAAGGGATAATTTTTACAGCTTCTGGATGAGATTTGTTATGAAAAATAAAGCTCAAATTGAACAAGGTCTTAAAAAACAAGTCATCTCATCAGTTTTGCCAGAATTAAATTCCTATTTTGGAAGAGCTTTTGAGAAATTATGCAAAGAAATAATTATAGATAAAATAAACGGAGTAACAAAAATAGGAGGGTGGTGGTATCAAGACAGCGAAATAGACATTGTAGCTTTTAATGAGAAGGAAAAAATTTGTTATTTCGCAGAATGCAAATGGCAAGACCATGTAAATGCAGGGAAAATTTTGCAAGAATTGAAGGAAAAGTCAAAAAAAGTTCAGTGGAAAAATAAGGAGAGAAAAGATAGATATGTCATTTTTGCAAAATCCTTTTCCCAAAAGACAGAGGATGCATACTTAATAGACTTAAAGGAGATTGGGAAAAGCTTAGATTAAAATAATTTGCAGAGCTGTTTAACTCTCTTCAATTTGAGGCGGATTTTTAATTTACAGATCAAAAACACGAGTGCCTGCCACAAACCACACACTTTAGTGTGTGGTGGCACATCGTGTTTTTGATAAATATCTTTTTTACGACAATAATGCTTTTTAAGGTTCCTTATCTCAAAAAAAACATGAGATATCTTTACGATAGAGAGGCAGAGCAAGCGCAGGATTTCTTAAATATTGCAGTAAACTATGCATTAGAGTCAAAATGTTTAAGATCAAAATGTGCGTCAATTATTTCTAACAGAGGAGAAATCATCGGAAAAGGATTTAATTCCCCGCCTCAAAATATATGCTTGGAAAACTGCGTAAAAGATAATCTGCCTGTAGATTTTCCTTCTGATAGAACATGCTGTATTCATGCTGAACAGCGCGCTATAAATGACGCTCTAAGACGCAATGCTGGAAAAATTTCAGGTTCAAGACTCTATTTCATTCGTTTGGATGAGACTGGCAAAATAAAAAAAGCAGGAAAACCCTATTGCACTATCTGCAGTAAATCAATTCTTGATGTTAACATTGCTGAAGTAGTTCTTTGGTACAATGAAGGTATCACAGTCTACAATGCAAATGAATATAATGAGCTTTCATTTCAATTTAAAGGTGAAAATTTGTTATAGTATCAAGAGCCATGCTCTAAGTTTTCTCTATCTCTAATTATATCTGTTTTTTGTTCTAGTTCTTGTACTTCAGAAGATAAAGTACCTGCGCCAGGATTTAAAGGAGTAGATAAAGACGTTAAAACTTCTGGTACAGATTGCATAGGAAGATTATCTATTTTCAAGCTCAAAATTTTAGAAACACCATCATGCATGCTTACACCATACAAAACATTGGAATTAAGAATTATAGCATCATTATGTGTAATTACAATATACTGCCCAGACTTCATATATTGATTTAGAAGTGCTGCAAGTCTCTCTGAATTTCTCTTGTCCAGAGCAGCGTCAATTTCATCAAAAATATAAAAGTGATATGGTTTGTATTCCTGAATAGCAAAAAGCAGAGATAAGGCAACTAAGGTTTGTTCTCCGCCTGACAATGATGAAACGTCAAAATACTTACCCTTTGCAAGTTTCACTGCAATGCTCATTCCTCCTGAGAAAATATCTTTTTTATTTTCAAGCTCTAATGAAGCTGCACCTTTAGAAGAAAGTTTAGCATAATTTTCACTGAAAAGCGCATTCATGGAATTAAATGTCTTTAAGAATGAACGGATTTTTTTATGGTCTATTTCATTAATTATATTTAATATTTCCTGTTTTTCTTTGTCTAAGGTATTTACTTTTTCTTGAACTTCATCATAAGATTTTTTTACCCCCTCATAAACTTCCAACGCCCGCAAGTTAATTGAGCCAATATTTTGAATAGTATCTTGGGCTTTCTTCATTCTTTCCTCTATAATAGATGCGCTTCCTTGTAAAATTTCTATGCCTGCATAATCTTGCAGCTCCATTGATATCGCTTCGCGTTCAGCATCAAGTTTTGCTTTGCCAATTTTGAAATAGTTGATTTGCTCTTCAACATCTTTCATAACATGTTGGATTTCAGTATGGTCAAGTGACTTGTCCTGCAAATCTTTTTGTAAAATATCTCTTTGCTCAAACATCTTCTTAAAGCGCTCATTTAATTCTCGTTCCTGTTCTTCTTTCTTTGCAAGACCTTTCTCTTTGGATTTTAAATTAGACAGCATGTCATGCATCTGGCCTTTAATTTCATCAAGGTCTTTTTTGCCGCGTTTTATTACTGTCTGCACATTTTCAAGTTCGCGTTCTTTATATAGCAGGGTTGTTTCTATGTCTTCTTCTGTGCGGGAGGAGATTTCTTCAATTTCTAGCATAGTAGTATCATAATGCTCCTGAACTCTTGGCAGTTCTTGAGTTTTAAGTTCCATTAATTTTCGCTTTTCATCAAAAACCCGTAGCTCTTTACGCAAGGCTTGTTCATATTCCATTAATTTTTTGAGTTGCTCATTTTTCTCTTCCAGTGTGCGATGAGTAATAATTTCTTCTTCTCCCCGCATAATACCTTCCTGCAGGTTTTTTATTTCTTGCAATATAAAATTATGTGATTTTTGCAGTTGCTGAATTGCTGTCCGTGATTCAGATAATATTTTTTCAGAAGAGAGTATTTTTTTCTCAGCATCACTTATGACATGATTAATATGCTCAGTACTAATTGTACTTTGGCAAAGAGGACAGATATCAAGCTCCTTAACTTTTACTTTTATGCCGTTAGCATTTTCAATATTTGCTTCAGCTAAAGCTATCAGTTTCTCATGCTTTAAGATTTCTCGTGATAATGATTCTGTCTCTTCTTCTTTTATTTTGAAGGAATTTTTAAACTCGAGGACCGATTTTTTTCCAGATTCAATATTTTGATAAAATAATTTGCGCCCTATTTTCTCAAGCTGTTGAACAAGTGCTTCAGATTCTGCTAATACTCTGGCAATCTGTTTATCTTTTTCACGCTGAAGCTCTCTTATAGCATGAAGTTCACTCTTCGCCAGCAGAAGTTTATTTCTTTCTTCCTCAATAACTGCAAGTGCTTCTTTTTTTCTGCGTAATCCCTGCGCTTTCTTGGCAATTTTTGGAGATTCTTGTCTAAGCTCATTTATTTCTTGTTCAAGTTCTGGAACAGATTTCTGCATCTCTTCTAACCTGCGCTCTATTTCAGAGTGCCTGTGCCCATAATGCTCTTGTCGCACCCTCAATCCTTCTATCTCTGCTTTAAGATTGGCAATTGAATTATGTAGAGTTTCTTGTTCTAAACCTGTAGCCTGCTGAATGTTTTTATGAATCTGCTGAATTTCTTGCGCCAAGAGTTCAATATTTTGCTGTAATCTATCTGACTGAGATTTCATTTTATCTTTTTGCTTTAGTTTCTCTTCTATGGAAGAAGCAATTGAGAAAAGTTCTTTCTGTTTTTCATCCCTTTTTTTGGATAAAAGAGATGCTTTGCATCTCTTTACTGTAAGCTCAAGTTCTTTAAAGCGAAGTGCCTGAGCTCGTTCATTTTCCAAATTTTTCAAAAAACTACTCCGTTCACGTAAAATAGCAGATATTTCTTTCAGTTTCTCTTCAGTTTTTTCAAGCTCATGGAGTGATTTTTCCTTCCTTGTTTCATAAATGCTAATGCCTGCAACTTCCTCAATTATTTTCCTTCTCTCCTCAGGATGCATGCGTACTATGCTTTGAATCTGGCCTTGTAAAATTAGATTAAAGCCATGAGGATCTATTCCTGCTCGGGCAAGCATTTCAATGACCTCCAAGCGCGTTTTAGTCTCTCCATTTATTTTGTAGATGCCTTGACCATTGCGTCTAACTATGCGGGCAAGATGCACTTCATCTCTATCAAGAGAAAATGCTCTATCACTATTATCAAAAACTAATTCCACTATTGCTTCTTTCCCGGGTTTAATATACTTTGAGCCCACGAAGAGAAGATTAGTAGATTTCGCCGCCCTTATTGATTTTATGCTCAATCTGCCCAGCACAAAACATAGTGCCTCTGCTATATTACTTTTCCCAGATCCATTTGGCCCCAGAATTACATTAACTCCGGGATCAAATAAAATTTCAGTTCTTCGCGCAAAGCTCTTAAATCCAGACATCACCAGCTTTTTAATATGCCCCATGCTTTTCGATGGCAATTAAGCTATTTAAGTATTCCGTGCAAAGCTATATATCTTTCTTCTTATATAAAAATCTACAAAAGGAAAAAAATAAAAGAAAAAATTATCCTTAGTAGTAGCTTTCGTTTGTTTCTTTGGTTTTCTCAGGCTTTCTGGTTAAGAGGACAATCAGCACTACTAGAAGGACAACAAAAATAATTGCTAGGACAACAGTCAGCACTACGGTAGTGTTTGCTGGCACTCCTGTTGCTACTGCTCTTGTCTTTCCTTCCACATCTGCTGATAAGGTCTCGGTTTTTACAAAATTGCCATCTGATAGAACATTGACAACAAAGGTATGCATTCCTGCTTTTTGGGCTTGAGCCATTAGCTTTACAGTTGCACTGCTTCCTGCAGGAACTACAACTATTGGTTCATCCAAATCCACACGCAATTCAGCAGGACTATCAACTGTAAGTTCATATAGTCTTACTTTAGTGCCTGCATTAACCAATGTCAAAGAGTAGGTTGCTTTTTCGCCAACAGCAAATGTCTTGCTTTTGACAGGAGCAATCACCATGCTCTCTTCGCTTGCACCTACCACAGCAATTTTCTTCGCCAGTGTTGTTGCAGAGTCTGCGTTGTACGCTTCAATTTCCACATCGTAAACTCCTGCTTTGGTACTTGAAGGAATACTCAAGAACAATCTTCGCTCTGAAGTATCTTCCTTATCCAAACGGTCTTCATGGTCGTCTACAATTGGCTGGTCTACATCAGAGAGATCACCGAAGAATGCTCTGTTTTCTATACCTAATGCTGGAATACGCACTTTCACAAAAGTGTCCTCAGCAAATTCAAAGCCCCTGTTCTTCAGAACAATGTCTAAAGCCAGAGTTTCGCCTGCAGACACTCTGTTTGGCATATTCACATCAAGAATTTCTACAATGTAGGATTCTCGTTGCGCAGCCAGAGGTATTTCCACTTCCTCAATGTCTCCTTCGTTCTCACTTTCAACGCCAACTCTCAATGTTAACTCTTCACTTGGGTCAAGGTCAAATGGTACTTGTACTGAAACAAGCTTGCTATAAGTGCTGCCTTTCAAAACATGGATGCGCTCTGTAGTCACTGCAAATTCGCGTGCTCCAGATATCCATACTCGCAGGCGCGCGTCTTCAGCATCAGCTGTTGCTTCAAAACTAACTCTTACAGGTAATGTTTCACCCGCAAAAGCAGCTATATCAGCTACTATACGTCCATTAACAAAGACCTCTTCGCCATTAATTTCAACACTGGTTATTTTGCCAAATGCACTTACATTAGTTGCTAAAACTGCAAGTGCAAGCAATGTCACCAGAGAAACCAATAAGGTTTTATATTTCATGGTTGGTAGATAAATTTAGTTAATTGATTGTATTTTTAGGTATATTTAAACTTTTCGGTAATAACATTTGTACTACTATTGTAAAGTTAATATTTAAATGATAAAGCTTAAATAGTATAACACGGTATAACAAAGTATACCTTTAAGTGTATGTTAATTAAAATTTGCCCTAATTGTCATAGAGAAGAGCATTTCAAAGAAGAACTATGGAAGAAAAAATAAAAAATCAACGTAATGATATAGTTATTAAGAGAAGAATAACTACTATAAAACTTTCGGATGAAACAAAGGATAGAATTGAGCATCTACGTGTATATAAGCGGGAGAGCTATGATGAAATTCTTAAAAAGATTTTAGAAGTTTTAAATCTCTGTCGCACTGATCCTGAAAAAGCGCGTTTACTCCTTATCTTGATTGACAAAGAACGAAAAAGGAACCTAAAACTCGGAGATAAAAAATTAGATTAATTGTACTAAGATCTTTGCTGAACACAAAGTCTAAAAATATCTAATAAATAAAAATTTATATATGACTATGTCAAGGAACTTGACATTCCTTGAGCATCCAAACCTCAAGAATGTTTAACATTCTTGATGGCATTCAAGAACTAAAAGTTCTTGATGACACGAGTGCCTGCCA
>CAYIDE010000017.1:0-12157 GCA_964362065.1 Candidatus Woesearchaeota archaeon
AGCTGACTTTTCAAGAAATCAGGGTTTATAAACGTATCTGTGATGCAAAATTTGTGCGGATTAAAGAATTTAAAAGAGGATAAAAATATGGTTGGAATCTTTGAGATTAAACTAAATTTAATAAAATATGAAAAGGGCGGAAGCTTTTTAAACCATTTTTTGCTTGCTGATTAGGAAATTACTGCACATGTTTTACCTAACTGAAGTAGAAGATCATATTCGTGTAGAACCGAGGCATTTTGGCTTGCCTACGAAGGAAGCAGTGGAGCGACAGCTTGAGGAGAGTTATGTGAATCATGTGACTAAAGAATTAGGTTATGTGCTTTCTGTAGTAGAAGTTAGTGAAGTATCTGATGGAGTGATAATTCCTGGCGATGGCTCTCCTTTTTACAAATCTATTTTTACGCTCTTGACTTGGAAACCTGAACTGCATGAACTAGTTTATGGCACCATAGCTGAGATTACTGCTTTCGGCGCATTTGTGCAGATAGGTCCATTACAAGGGATGATACATATCTCGCAAACCATGGAAGACTATGTAACATTAAGTAAGACAGGCACGCTTTCAGGAAAAGCGAGTAAGAGAACCATTGCAAAAGGAGATAACTGTCTGGCTAGGATTGTCGCTATTAGCTATAAATCTGGTGAGCCAAAATTTGGACTTACAATGAGACAACCAGGGCTTGGAAAAATAGAGTGGTTGAAAGAAGAGAAGAAAAAAAGAGTTCATGCAGGGGGCGCAGACGTGAAAAAAACAGGTAAAAGCGAGAAAAAAGTAAAGGGAGGGAAAAAATAATATGCCTAGGAGTAAGGACAGAACTGTTTTTCTTTTTGATCAGGGCCATAGTTACAGGCCTGTTGAAATTTCTGAATTAAGGGAAAAGTTTTATGATGTTGAATTTGAGGATAATGAAGGGCAAAAGCATATGATGAGAAACCTTTATTTTGGTATGCTCAATCAATACATAAAAACAATAAAGATGATGCATCATCCGAAAACTATTATTTTTTCCCGTCTACGTTTTCTTATTGAAAGTGAACCAAATTTACTTTACAGTTTTAATTATTCTCTTTTAACTACAAGGAGTAGAAATTAAGATGGCTTCCAGTAAGGGACATAAGGCATGCAAACAATGCAAGAGTATTTATGAAGGCACGAAGTGCCCGCAGTGCGGTCATGAAGAATTTGCAGAGAATTTTAAGGGAAGAGTAGTTGTTTTGGATGAGGAGAAGTCTGAGATAGCAAAAAACCTTAATATTAAGAAGAAAGGTATCTATGCGGTGAAATTAGGATGAAGATTCAAGAAGAATTTAGAAATGAAATATTGAAAAGACAGGAAGTGATTTTTAGTATTGAACATAGCAGTACTCCTGTATTTTCTATGCTACAGGAAAAATTAGCTATGCATTTCAAAGTAGGAGAAGATGTTGTAGTTGTAAAGGGCGTAAATGGATGTTTTGGAAGCAGTTCATTTGATGTTAGAGCATTTATTTATGATTCATTAGAAGATAAGCATCGCATGGAACCGAGGATGCGGAAGAAGAAAAAAGCAGAGGGGACTAAGTAAAATGTCAGAGCGAGCAGAAGGGACGAAAAAGGAAGGTAAAGGCAAGAAACCTCATAAGAACAAACCTACAAGCAAGAAATGGGAGCATTACAAAAGCGGGAAGATAGAAAGCAAAATGTGCCCCAGATGCGGCGCAGGCATTTTTCTTGCAGAGCATAGCAATCGCTGGCATTGTGGAAAGTGCGCATACACTGAATTTATGAGTAAGTAAAGTTCAAGTGAAGAGAGGGTGAGAAAGCACTTCTTTTATTGTACGGATAGGTATAAAATGAGATGGAGGATTTTCCGGGATATTTCTATTCCAAGGACGCGGAGGCATAAATGTCCAGATGCCTGCGCTAGCGCATTCCAGGCAGACATCCAAACAGTCATCAAAGATAATTTCAATTCCTTCTTTTCTGCAAATATCAACTTTTTTTGTTGAATTATTGACTCCTTTGCTTGTATATGTGTTAGTAAAATAAATATCTTCCTTAGAAAATATTCCTGTGAAATGATGCTGAATCCACCAATGTGTAAATTCTGCAATTTCATTTGTCCTGCTTGTAATGATGAAAAATTTATGGCCTTGCTCATGTAATGAAGAAATTAGTTTTTTTACAGGGAGATGGGGCTGGATGCTTCTGAATTCTTTGGTCAGGCAGAAATCATAGAGCGCAGTTGAAACTAGGGCTTCAGAGCTTTGAAATATTTTTGTGTAATCATAGTTTTTTATATCCCTAAGACTGTAATTTGTTTTTTGCTGGCTATTCCAGTATTTTAGAAAATGATGGTTAAAAGGAGCTTTAAAATCATCAATGTCAGTGGCAATTCTACGTCTTATCATGGATTTAAGCCTGTTTGCTGCTTTTTATTATTTATGGCTCTTAAAATAACTAAAGAACAGGTATTGCAGGGTATTAGATAAGGTTTTCAAAATCTTCTCTATTAATCTGAATATCCTTCTTAATAATCTTTAATAGTAAGCCTCTATCAAGTTTCTCTCCGGGATGGTTAGGAACAGTTGTTGTTCTGCCATCTCCATGCCTTAGAAATATGTGGCTTCCATGTTGTCTTATTGTTTTAAATCCAATTCTCTGCAGAATTTTAATTAATTCGTTTGCAGTTAACTGAGGAAGTTTTGTCATTCAAACCTCTATTTTTTGCAGACCAATAAGCTTTAGAGGAATATAATCCCTATTACCTGCCTCTAAACACACTTCTATAGCTTCTTTTGTTCTTTCAAGTAATTCATCCATAGTTTTTCCTTGAGTGTGACATCCTGGGATTTCAACTACTTCTGAGATTAAATATCCGTCTTCTCCCTTCTCAATAATTACGTTAAATTCCATAATATCTCTAATTTTTAGGATTATATAATCTTTTTGGTTTTTTAATTTTAATAGAATTCTATAACCTCATAATGATTCGGATAAGCCCTTCTTGCCTTCTTTTTTAAAGAACATAGGACTTAAAGCGAAGGGCTTTGAAGAATCAATCTTTCATTCTAGATGAATATAAACCCATGAAGAGGAGGCCCCACCAATCCAAAAAGAGCGATGGAACGTCCTCTTCTGGGAAAAAAGAGGTGATACTATATCGTAGTAGCACAGGTATTTAAATCTTTCGGTTATGTCATAACTTTTAAATGAAAACATAAATTTTGAGGAAAGAGAAAGAAATATATATATTTGTGACATTAAATGGTATGGAAAAAGTAGGACAGGAGCAGATTCATGATTTGCTTTTTAGCGAACAACTTAGCTGGCAGGCTATTATTTATGACTTAATTAATGCTGAACAATTGGATCCATGGGATATTGATATCAGTTTTTTAGCGCAAAAATATTTGGAAAGAGTCCATCAATTAGAAGAAGCGAATTTTTTTATTTCAAGCAAGGTATTGTTTGCAGCATCTATACTTCTGAGAATTAAGTCAGAGATTTTATTGCAGCATGATTTACCTGGCTTAGATGCAATTCTTTTTGGTGAAGAAGAGGAGCAGAAGCATTATGTTCAGGAGCGGTTGGAGCTTGATGAGGATATTCCTGAACTAGTTGTACGCACACCTCTGCCAAGATTCAGGAAAGTTACTTTGGATGAATTAATGCGGGCTTTAAGTAATGCTATAATAACAGAAAATAGGAGAATTAAAAGAATAGTTACAGCCAGACAGCAGGAGTATGAAACAGCCCAGGCCCTGCCGAAACACAGGATTAATATTCAAGATAAATTAAGGGAAGTGCATGCTCGTTTGCAGGGTATTTTTTCCAATAGAGAGGAGAGGTTAGCATTTTCAGAATTTGCCGGGCAGACATCAGAAGAGAGAATCGCAACATTTATTCCTTTGTTGCATTTAGACCACCAGCATCAGGTTTGGCTTGAGCAAGATACTCCATTTGCTGAAATTTGGATTTTATTGAAGCAGAAGTATGAGCAACAACATGCTGTTGAATTGGAGAAAATGAAAAAGGAAGTTGCTGATGCACTGAAAGAACTTGCTGTTGACGAAGAAAATGAGATTGATGATGAGGAATAGGGTCTATGCTTATTTAAAATATTTTTTAAGATGTTTTATGTCGAGAAGTCTTAGAAAACCGCACCTTAAAAGGTGCGGTGACTTCTCGAGCATCCAAAAAACGAGTGCATGTCACAAACCACGCCCTTTAGGGCGTGGTAGTACATCGTTTTTTTGATAACTAGAAAGCTTTTTCAATAGCTGGTTTTCCATGAGAAAAGATTCTTCTCCGGAAGACATGTTTCTCAATTTTAATTTGCCTTTTTGAATTTCCTGCTCTCCTAGGAAAATTACCCAAGGGATAGTATAAGAATTTGCATACTCCAGGGCTTTGTTTACTTTATCATGTGAAAGTAAGCATGAAATATTATCTTTTCTGAGTTTCTTTGCTAATTTAATCGCTTCTAATGGCTGATTGAGAGAAATTAGCAGCACTATTGGAATTGGTTCCGGAGAAATATTTGCGAGTTCACTCATTCTTTCTAAACCAAATGAGGTTCCTACTGCAGGAATTTCTCTATTTAGATATTTACCAACTAGCTTATCATATCTTCCTCCAGCGGAAATTGCTGGTTTACCTGGCTCCCCTATCTCAAAAATTGTGCCAGTATAATAACTGAATCCCCTTACTAAAAGAGGATTTATTTTTACAGGAATTCCGTAGTTCTTACATTTTTTTTGCAGTTCTATAAGGTCTGTTGCACCGTCAAAAGCATTTTCCTTAAAGAAAGAGATGTCTTTTTCCAGGAGCTTAAATAGCGTTAGGACTTGATTACCATCAGCATATTTTCTAAGATTCGCCTTTACTATATCTTCACCTAATTTGTCTATTTTGTCAAGTTCTCGCATTACTTCTTTTATAGAAGTTATTTCTGTGCTTTCAATTATTGATTGCAGAAGCTTTCTATTATTTATCTCTATTATTTGATTTTTTATTTTAAGAGCTTGCAATATATCTTTTGTGAGAGAAAGACATTCAGTATCTGCATCAAATGAAGCATCACCTATGATGTCAGCATCACATTGAATAAATTGCCGAAATCTGCTTGCTCCAATAGGCTCGTCTCTAAAAACAGGGCCTATCTGATAGCGAAGGAATGGAAGTTTTATATTGGGATTTTGTTTAAGAAGACGAGCAAGCTGAAAAGTAAATTCATATCTCAAACCCAGGTTTCGGCCAGCGCGGTCTTTGAGCTTAAAGCGTTCTGATACAGCCGAATCTTCTTCCTCACTTGCAAGGATGTCTGGTTTCATGAGCTCGTCAAATTCTATAATCGGAGTTTCTATAGGAATGAAACCATGCAGCTGGAATTGCTGTTCGATAATTTTTTTTACTGCCTCTTTTTTTAGTGATTCTGGAGGAAGGTAATCTTTGAATCCTTTTACTGTGTCAACTTCCATTATCATATATTTGAAAGCAGAGGAGTGTTTTTATAGTTTTACTTTTTTAGGATTATTTCTCTCGCTTAAAAAATGACAAACCTATCAGAAGCAAAGCAATGGATAAAACTTGCACTTCAAGACCTTTAAAAGGAAGAGTTGCAAAAGAAAAGGAGACTCCAAATGCTCCGAGTATTAGGGGAAAGAGTCCTGTGACACAGAGGGGGCAGACGCCTGCTGCAAGACCGCCTAAAGTACCTGCGCTGGCAAATGCATTACCTTCTTTACATTGTATTCTTAGTTGGTATTGATGGTATGCATAGACTGCATTGACTGCTACCAAAAAACCTATGAGTAATGAGAATGCAAGGGAGAGTGATAACTCTATCCAATTAATTGTTGCTGAATATTTTAATATGAGAGGTATTGTACTGTAAAATCCGCTTATTATTATAACTAATAACATATATGCAAGAAAAATTCCAAGAGTCCAGTATATTTGTGGTTTTTGAAAAACTATGGATAATATCTTCATATGTTATTCTACAATCAATGTTCCATATCCCATGCCCATTGAACATGAGAACTTAAAAGTTCCTTTTTTCACAGGTGTAAAGACAAGGACATCATTAACATTTTTTAGGTATTTTGATATGCCCAGTTCTTTTATGGTAAATGAACGCAAGCAACCTGAAACGCTGCTGTCAAGAGATATGCTGACAGGCTGTTCTGCTTTGACTTTTATTGTATTAGGATAATAATTGTAGTTTTTTGTACTTAAAGTAATTTGTTGGGCTTCATTATTACTGGGCTGCTCTATAAGCTGAGCTGAGTCATTTTCATTAATAGTAATTTTTCCTGAGCTTGCAAATACGAAACCACCAACGCCAAGGACGACTATCCCTATTAAAATTAGAATAGTTATGTTTTTCATGCTAGTATTATATTGGGATAGTTTAAAAATTTTTGTTTTATGTAAAGAGACCGCTTCGCGGGCCGAAGACAATAAGATATGCAGTTATTGCTGTCAATATAAATGTAATAAACAGAGTCATGAATTGGTCCTCTTTTCTTTCACGTTCCCGCTCTTTTGTTTCTAAGTAAATCATATAATTTAGGCCAGAGAGAATTATTGCAGAAATGATAAAGACTAGTATAGAGGTTGCTTTTAGATTATCATTCAAGAGCATAAAAGCAGTCATTGCGCCCATTAAACCCCCCATAAATCCTGCCATAATGCCTTCTAAAATGCCCATAATACCGCAGCATTTTCCATTCCATATTCCTAAGACAATACCGATGAAAACACCAAAAAATCCACCAATAAACATCCCGTTTGTAGAGGCAACATAAAATCCAGGAAGGAAGCCCATCATGCCTGAAGCCATACCAATCATCATTCCTGCCATACAGCCGAATTCTCGATATGCGCGCACATGCCTAACAGTTGCAACAATGAAAGCATAGCTTAACGCAGTAAAAAATAAGGCAATGCCATATTTTGGCATGAATTGTTCAATGTATCTGAATTTAATTAAATAAAGAATTCCGAGTAAAAGGAATGAAGTGAGCAGGGAATAGAAAAGAGTTTTGATAAGTTCTCCTTCTGTTCTATCTCCCTGCAATCCCCTAATAAAAGATTTCCAGGACATTATATTTTTATCCTCCGCAGCAGGTTTGCGTTAGTTACAACAGTTATTGATGAAATTGCCATGGCTATTTCTGCAATGATAGGATGCAAAAGACCTAGAACTGCGAGGGGAATCGCAACAACATTATAGGCAAATGCCCAGAACAGATTTTGTTTTATTTTTTTAAATGCAATTTTGCTTAACTTAATGGCTTGAACAACACCTTGCAATGAACCTCTTGCCAAAACAATATCGCCTGCCTCAATTGCAATATCTGTTCCTGTACCAATCGCAATTCCAACATTTGCTTGTTTAAGAGCTGGCGCATCATTGATGCCATCTCCGACAAATGCAACCATGCCTTCATGCTGAAGGTCTGAAATTTTTTTTTCTTTATCTTCCGGAAGCACATTGGCTATGACCTCATCAATTCCTACTTGAGAAGCTATAGATTTTGCTGTTTTTTCATTATCACCGGTAATCATAACTGTTCGATAACCAAGTGAGTGAATAGCAGCAAGAGCTTGCGCAGAATCTTCTTTTACTGCATCAGAGACTGCAATTAATCCAAGAATCTTTTTATTTTTAGCTACAATGAGGGTTGTTTTTCCCTGGTTTTCACTTTTTTCAATGCTCTCTTCAAATGCACTTAAAGAGATGTTTCTTTCTTTCATGAGAGTTCTATTTCCTATTAATATTTGGTTTTTATCAATCTTTCCCTGAACACCTCTACCACGCAGGGCTTTAAAGTTTTTTACTTTTTTGTAGGAAGAGAGATTTGCCCTTGCAACGACTGCTTTTGCAATAGGATGCTCGCTTAATTTTTCCAGACTTGCTGCTATAATAAGGAGAGTTTTTTCATTGCCTTGTGAATAGATATTTGTAACTTCAGGTTTTCCTTTGGTAATTGTGCCGGTTTTGTCAAAGGCAAATATTTTTATTTCTTTCATGGTTTGTATTGCTTCACCTTTTCTTATTAAAATTCCTTTTTTTGCTCCGAGCCCAGAACCGACAGTTAAGGCAATAGGTACTGCAAGACCGAGAGAGCATGGGCATGCAATAACTAAAACTGATATAGCAATACCTAATGAAACACTTAAATCTCTGGAAATGGCAAGCCAACCACTAAAAGTTAAAAGTGCAAGTATAAGAATTGCAGGAACAAAGTATTGTGTGATAGTATCTGCGAGTTTTTGAATTGGTATTTTTGTACTCTGGGCATTTTCTACAAGCTGGATGATGTGTGCTAAAAATGTATCCTTACCAATCTTTGTAGCCTTGACGTAAAGAATACCATCTTGGTTCAGCGTTGAGCCAATTACCTGACTCTTAATTTTTTTATCTACTGGCAGACTTTCACCGCTTACCATAGATTCATCAACAGCACTTTCGCCTTTTATAACGATGCCGTCAGTAGGAATTTTCTCTCCTGGCTTAATAATCATTATATCCCCTAATTTAACTTCAGAGATAGGTATTTCTAATTCTTTTTTATTTCTGAGAACTCTGGCTTGTTTTGCACCTAACTCCAAGAGTTTTTTTATTTCCTGTGTGGCTTTCCCTCTTGCCTTTGCTTCTATAAATTTTCCTGTAATAAAGATAGACATAATCATTGAGGCAACGCCTGAATAATCCTGTACAATGCCAAGAAAGCTGAATATGCCTGTGAGATAGGCAATTATAGTTCCGAGAGCGATTAGAGAATCCATGTTAAAATAGAAAGTAACAAGCCCACGCAAACCGCCTTTCAGGGTTGAGAATCCAAAAATGCAAATAACTGGAAATCCAAAAAGCAGGAAGAAGATTACAAGAGAGTTTTCAGAGATAAAGTCAATCTTAACTATACGAGTTAGGAGCATTACTATGGCAATTGGAAGTGCAAAGAGCCATGCTCCTATGAGCTTTTTCTTCCAACTTTGTATTTCTTCATCTTCAAGTGAAGTTTCGCTCGGCAGAGAGCTATGTTCATGTTCCATTTTAATTATTCCTTTTCTATTTGTAAAATTTTATATCCAATTGATGCGACTGCTTTTTTTAGCTCTTCATCGGCAACAGAATCTTCGGCTTTTACAATGCCTTTTTTCATAATTAGATTTATTGATGCTTCTTGCACACCAGACACTTTTTTAAGGCGCCTTTCTATATTTGATGCGCAGCTCGCACAATGCATTCCCGCAATAGTAAGTTTTAGTTTTTTCATTGGATATTTATTGCATGTTTTTTGAATTCTAAGTTGCAGGCTTTATATTTTTTGCAGTATTGCTCGCACTTTTCTGCAATTTCTTTTTTAAGATAAATCCATCCACATTCTTTACACATGTATGCTTTTTTATTCTTGAATAGGGTTTCTTTTACCATTTTAATAATTATTTTTATCTGCATTTTCATGCAAAATATGAATGCAGTATTGTGCCATATGTTTGTTAATGAGTTCTATTAAAGGTTTTATTGTTTCTTCATTTAATCTATAGTCCCTAAATTTACCTTTAATTTCTGATTTAACAAAACCGCATTTTTTCAATCTTGCCAAATTATGGGAAACAGAGGTTTGGTCCATGTTTAATTCATTAATTATTTCAGAAACATTTTTCTTGTCCTTTTTTAGGAGGTTGATAATTTTTAAACGGGATTCTGAGACAAGTGTTCCAAAGAATATCTTATATGAGTAGTACATTTCTTGTTCAGAGAAACCTGCTTTATGGAGATTTTTTAATATGAGATTGTTAATCATATGATAAATAAATACATATTATCTATATAAACTTTTTGGTGCTTTAAACCTTATTTTTTAGTGTGGAGATTTTATCCCGGAGTTTTGCAGCTTCCTCATAATTTTCTGTAGAGATAGCGGATATTTTATCAAGGTACGCAGTTATCAGGGGAGCATCTTTAGCGGTTCCATCATTTTTTTGAAGAAGTATGCATAAGGATTGTACATCATAGGCAATGGGGGTTTGATAACTGAAAGCAAGAAAGTCATGCTGTAATTGAAAGAATTCTTTCTTATTTTGAGACCTTTGGGAATCCATCATTTTTACTACATAAGCTTTCCTTATGTATTCTCCTGCATTGCTTTTGACTTGTTCGTAGGTTTCTTCCTGAGCTTTTTTATTAGGCAGGATATCATTATTTATTCTAAGTTTTTCCTTTCTTTGCTCTTCAAATATTTCTACATATAAGTTTACTGCGTGATAACAAAATTTTGTGCAAGTATTAGGATTTTGCCATTTACCCACATAAATGACATCTTCATCAGAGGAAATAATATCATCTTCTGAAAAATCAAGCAATAGAGTTGAATATATAGGTAAAATTCTTCTTGGTTCCTCTTTCTGAATTTTCTTTAATTTACTATTGATACTTTTTTCTAATTTATTTTTTATTAATTTTGAATGTTCATTATTATCCATGCCGACTTTTTTTAAGAGGTCAGTTACATCTGTGCAGGCATACAAAGCGAGTATATGCCCCTCATTATGTTCTTCCAAAAATTCTTTGTGTTGTGGGCAGGCATAGTCCTTAGGGTTTCCGATGAATTTTGTATATGCTATAACTTTTCCTTCAAGGTCTTCGCTATTGCCTTTGATGAGTTCTATCATAATATTGGGGGAAAAGGGGGATTTTTAAATCTTTAGATTATTATCGCAGGAGTAGGTTTATCCTTGTCTTCATCAAAGTCTGCTACAAGACCTTCTGTAGTAATAATCATTGAGGTAATGCTTGATGCTGATTGTAAGGCATTACGCACTACTTTTGTTGGGTCTATGACTCCAGCAGAAACGAGATCTTCAAATTTATCAGTTTTTGCATTGTAACCGTAATTTTCTGGTTTCTCTTTAAGATGCGCGAGAACTTCTGCACTATCTCTTCCTGCATTGAATGCAATTTGTTTAAGCGGTGCTTCCAAAGCCTTTTTAACCATTCTTAGACCGATAGCTTGCTCATCTGGCAATTTAAGGTTATCAAGCTCTTTTAATGCGTGAATTAGAGTAATACCTCCACCAACTACAACTCCTTCTTCAATAGCTGCCTTAGTTGCGTGAAGGGCATCGTCAATCCTGTTCTTTTTTTCTTTTAATTCAGGTTCAGTCGGGGCTCCAACATTAACAACTGCAACTCCCCCGCTTATTTTTCCGAGGCGCTTTCTCAGATCTTCACTTTTAAACTCTGAATCTTCTTCATTAATTTGTGCTTCAATTATCTTCATGCGCTTTTCAATATCACTTTTACTGCCCATACCTTCAATTATAACTGTGCTTTCTTTAGAAACTTTAATTTTTTTAGCTGAGCCAAGGTCTTCAAGCGAGACGTCTTCTAATTTATCTTCCTTATCTTTTGAGACGACCCTTCCTCCAGTAACAGCGGCAATATCTTCAAGTAATTCATGCTTTTCATCTCCAAAACCAGGAGCTTTAACTGCACATACTTTGATAGAGCCGCGTATAATATTTAGAACCAGCATTGTAAGAGCTTCTCCTTCAACATCATCAGCGATAATTATTAGAGGCTTGCCTTCCTGTGCAACTAATTCCAGAATTGGTACGATATCTTTAACGCTGGAAATAGTCCGGTCAGTTATAAGAATATAAGGGTCTTCATATGATGCCTCCATTTTTTCAGGGGAAGTAATCATATATGGTGAAAGGTAACCTTTATCAAATTGCATGCCTTCTACCAGCTCAAGGTATGTTTCAATGCTTTTTGATTCTTCTACTGTTATGACTCCTTTGTTGCTAACTTTTTCCATAGCCTCGGCAATAAGGGCGCCGATTTTATCATCATTATTGGCTGAAATAGTTGCAACCTGCGCTATTCTTTTTTTATCCTGCACAGGCACTGATTTACTTTTAATGTAGGAAATTACTTTTTCTGTTGCCTTTTCAATTCCTATTTTCATTTCCATTGGATTTGCTCCTGCTGTGATATTCTTAAGACCTTCAGCAATCATAATTTGTGCGAGTACTGTTGCAGTTGTTGTACCATCACCAGCTTTATCTTGTGTTTGTGAAGCAACTTCTCTGATGAGTTTTGCTCCCATGTTCTCAAATTTGTCTTTTAGTTCAATTTCTTTAGCAATAGTA
>CAYIDE010000018.1:0-12118 GCA_964362065.1 Candidatus Woesearchaeota archaeon
GATCTGCAAAAGCATTATCATGGTCATCTCTCTGCAGATAAACTATCTCAAATTATATGTGAAAGTAAAATAAATCTTGCTTTTACTATTGGAGGGTATGGAAAACTTGAATTGAAAGGTCGAGCATTTGAAGTATCTGCATGCAAGGCCTTTGTTCTTGTAGAACATTTTAATGATTATTCAAAATATCTCGCCCCTGATAAGGAGCTTGTTATGTTTAAAGATAAAGAGGAATTAGTTAAAAAAATTAAGTATTATCTTTTGCACGAAAGAAAAAGAGAAGAAATTGCCTCAAGAGCTTATGAAAGAGTAGTGTCTAATTATGATCAAATCACACAATTTCTTAATTTTTTTAAAAAAACCTTTAAAAATAAGGAAATAAATGTGTCTAAAACTATATTGAAACCCAGAAAAGATTGCATTGCTCTTAATTTTAATGATCTCTTTATCTCATCAGAAATATTAAGCAAAAAAATAGGAAAATCTAATTATATTTATTTTAAAGATTCCAATTGGAAATCCTTAAATTATAGAGAAGAAATGCAGATTTATTCCCTTGAAAAATCTTCAAAAGACATTAGCTGCTGTGATTATTATGCTTCTTTAAAAGGATTAAAAAGATTTCTTTTATTTAAAGCAAGCAGAGCTTATTTTAAACTTTCAAAGAGAGATTTTTCTTCTCTTATTAATGTTAATCAACTAATGTTTACCAAAGATTTTTTTATCAAAAATAGAGATAAAATAATTGCTTTTACTGAAGGAAAAGACATTGGCATTTTTAACGATGATATGACTACTTTTGTATCAGTTCCTTTACTAGAGACCTCTGTTATACCTAGTACTAATTATTCCTCTTTAGAAGCCGCATTTCAAATGAAATTCCTTGATAGATTATATTCTCTTTATTTTCAAAATAAACTTTTAATTAATCAATATAGTTATATTTTATTTTTGTACTCTGCCTTAAAATATCCATTTATTATCAGAAATGTTTATGAAAATTTTTTAGATAAAGGCAAAATTTTGAAGGTAAAGAGAGGGATGCAATAAACCCATTTATCCTCGTGGTCTTTCCAATAGAACTTTACTGCTTCTCCATAGTATGCAATAATTCTTGCATTTGCTATTTCCTCTTGTTTTGTTGTTAAGATAACAAAACAAGTGGTTAGACATTAATATGTTTAACCCATTTATCAGAATTGACTATACTTTATATATTAAGAATTATAATTATATGCTCTCCGCAAAATTAGGCGGTCCAATATCATGATAATCGAATCTAGCTTCTCCTGTATAGCCTAACCTGTATACTAATTCTATCGGGCTCATCTCTCCATTAAATCTGCTTAAATCTCTGTAAGTTATAAAATCTTCTTCTTTATTCCTATTATCATATAAATATCTATTTTGATCAAGAAAGTTCGTTAAGTCTCTCTGTTTTACTTTTCTATGGAGAATAAAATTATTTACTGCTAAGTTTCTTATTTCGCGTTTTTTTTCTTTTAATGAGGATTCTAATTCAAGAAGAGAATCTATTCTTTGAGGAATAACATTTACTAATTTTTGAATTTCCTTGCGACTTAAAATAGGCTTGAGATTCATATTTGAGATTGATAAAGAAGCATATAAAAGTCCGAAACCTTTATGACTTTTTTGTATAATTAATTCTATTTCTTTCAAAAATTTTTCATCATTCATGTAAATAGTGAAAGAAGGCTTTATTTAAATTTATCTATCAAATTTTGTCTTTTTTAGTAGATAAAAAACGATTATAGGTAATCTACACAATTCTTGGCTCGGGCAGAGGAATAATAAAATGAGCGCCTCGCTGGCTCTGATGTGCGTTCTTTTTCATAATTTCATCAGCAAAATTCCAAGCTAAAATAGTTATATAATCTGGAGGATTTTTCTCTGCATGCTCTTTTCCGACAATAGGAATCTTTACTCCGGGAACGATTAGACCCTGCTTTAAGGTATTATCTTCAATTATATACTCTATGCTATTTTTGTCTATGCCGCAAAAATTTAAAAATGTGGTTGCTTTTGCTGGGGCTCCATAGCCAATTATTTTTTTATTATTAGCTCTTAATGTTTTTATAAAAGACTGAAATTTATTCTTTATGGCATAAACTTGCTCTGCAAATTTTTCGTAGGTCTCTATCTTGTCAATTCCTGCTTTCTTTTCATATTCTAATGCACCTTTAACTGAGATATCTAATGGATGGCCACTCCCTTTCTTTTGTATAAACACTCTTATAGATCCTCCATGGGAATCCTGATGCTCAACATTAAAGATTTCCATTTCATTTCTTGAAAAAAATTCTGAAAGTGAATGAATATTAAAATAAGAAAGATGCTCATGGTAAATATTATCAAATGTTAGCTTTTGAATTGTATCAACAAGATATTGTACTTCTATCATAAAAACGCCGTCTGGTTTTAAAAGTAATTTAACATTATTAGTCAGTTCTTTAATGTTTCCTACATGAGCAAAAACATTATTTGCTGTGACAATATCTGCCTTGCCTTTTATTCTTATGATGTCATGGATAACCGACTCATTAAAAAACTCACTTATGGTGTCAATACCATTATTTCTTGCAAGGGAAGCAATATTTTCTGCGGGCTCTACACCTATAACCCTCACTCCATGATCTTTGAAATATTTCAACATGAGTCCGTCATTACTTCCTATGTCAACAACTAATGAGCTAGAGTTTAGACTAAACTGCTGGATAATTTTTTCAGTCATGCGTTTAAAATGCTGCTTAAATGTGTCAGTTGTGGATGTTACATAAACGTAGTGTTTAAACAATTTTTCTGGAGGAGTAACATAAGAAAGCTGGCAGAGGTGGCATTTATTACAATACATTAATTCAAGAGGGAATAACTCTTCCTTGTCAATATCTTTTTCTGAAATTAAATTGTTTGCAAGAGGTGTTTTTCCCAATGAAAGGACTTTCTTTAAATCAGCATTATCACAAATCCTGCAGTTTCTCTCGTATTTTATTAAGAGTCCCTGCGAATTAAGCTCCTCCTTTGCCCATGCAATGAATCTTTTCAATCCTTGGACTAAACTGACTTTGGGATTATAGCCTATTAATGTCCTGATTTTTGTCAAATCCGGACAGCGCCTTTGAGGGTCTGCTTTCTTTGAATAAACTTCTTGGGGATTATCGATTATATGGATCTTTGATTCATCATTCTCGACTAAACCATGAATCAAATCAGCAAGATGCCTCATTTGTATTTCCTGCTCATCGCTTCCTATATTGAAAACTTCTCTATTGTGACTTGAAAATAGAACCTGATAGAAGCCAGTTATTGCGTCAGTTATGTAGCAAAATGTTCTTGTATTTTCTCCTGAACCGTAAATAGGCAGCCTGTCTCCTTTAATAGCTGATGTGACAAGATTTGGAACAACTCTTCCATCATCAAATCTCATGCCTGGTCCATAAATATTGAAAGGTCTTACAATTTTAATAGGAATATTATGAATATCTGCATATGTCATACAGAGTGTTTCTCCTATTCTTTTTGGCTCATCATAAGGCGCCCTTGGGCCTATACATGAAACATTCCCAAAATATTCCTCTTTTGTTGGAATGTGCATAGAATCAGGGTTTCCATAAACCTCACTTGAACTGAAGAAAATGAAACTATTTACTTTTTTTTCCTTTGCTAATTCTAGCAGATTTCTTGTACCAAGAAAGCCCACATCTATTGTCTCTAATCTATATTGATTATAGAAAATAGGAGACGCAATAGATGCGGCATGAATTATGTAGTCTATTCCATCAGGAAGAGAAAATGATTTTGAAATATCTTGCTGGATTAGCTTAAGGTTTGCATCTGGCTTTAAGTTTTCTTTTAAGCCAGAGATAAAATTATCCAAAACAATTATTTTACAGGGTTTATTCAAAAAAAAATAGTTTAAATATTCTAAGGAAAGGACTAAGTACCTGCCTAAAAATCCTGCTCCTCCTGCTATAAGAAAAGTCTTTCCAGATATATCTTCTCCAAACTTTTGTAGCTCTTGGGCAACTTTTTTTATGTCTTCTTGTATTATTCTATTTTCATTATTCATTCTTCACCTTTGTGTTTTTGAATGTATTTTTGCATTTCATTTTCAGAAACAAGCTCATATTTTATTGTATGCTGCCCGAATTTATCGTGGTCTCTATTTCCTCCAACTAAATTGATAAATACTGTATCTTCTAAAAATATCATGCAATGAGCTAGCATAGGAGGCATTACTGCTAAGTCTCCAGCCCTTATTATCTGTGAATGAATTGGAGAGTCTGGAACTGACAAGTCTTTGAATACACTGATGTATTTTCCTGAAACAACAAGACATTGCTGTAATTGTTCTGGATGATAGTGATTGGCTCTAATTGCCAAGGCTTTTGAAATTATTATATTAGCCATATTTATGGGGGAAATCAAATCATAATTATCAATTCTTCCTCTTGCGTCTGCAAATGGATTTTTTGTTTTTATAATGTATTCTTTTCTCTCCTTCTGCTCTTCTTTCATTGAAATTGCTAAACAAGACTATATAAAAACATTATGCAAGTAAACTTCATCTTGATAAGGTAGTAAATTGCTATAATAAAGCTTAAATATTGAATAAGAACAGAAATAATATGGAAGGAGTTATTATTAAAGAACTGCAGGCAGTAAATCCTTTAGATGAAAGAGGAATGACTTATGAGATATATAGGGGGTTAGAAACTAAACAGATAACTTTATGCAAAAGAAAAAGAGGAACATATTCAGGAAATCATTATCATAAAGGAGAAGATCCATCAAAAAATCTAGAGAGATTTGTCATAATAGATGGAACTGGAAGATTACTTATATATAATGGGATAAGTCTTGAAGAGAACATTATTAAAGAAAGTGAAATTATCATAGGCCCATACATTCTACATGCTATTATCGCAGATACTGATATTTGCTTTGAAGAGCAAAGATGTACTATTTTTGATAGAGAAAAGACAGATACTTATTCTGCTGATTCTTTTTTAGAATACCTTGACCATTGTAAAATGCCTATTAATAGATCTCTTTTTCATAAATATTTAAAAACATTGAAAGAAATATAATAATTAGATAAAAATGTCAAGAATAAAATTATCTTTGGGTTATGATACGGAAAGACCTTATGGAGAATGGGCTGAAACAGAGAAAGGAAAAGAATTTAGGTTAAAGCAAATTGATTTTGTAAGAAAAATGAATGGTGTCCTTAATTTAGCAGGTGTTCCAAGAACCCACTATATACTTGGGAATTATTTAGAAAGATGCACTGATACTATGTCAATAAAGGATCTTAGAGAAGTTTATGATGTAAATAATAGTCTCATGGAACTGCAACAGCATAGTTATTCTCATCCAATTTTTAGACCAACTAAGGAAGGAGATAAATCTGTTATATCTGCACAAGAATTTATATTTGATGTAGATAGAGCAAAAAAAGTTATATTTGACATTACCGGAGCAGTTACAAATGGATTAAGAACACCTAGAGGATATGATAGAGATCTTTCAGATATTCCAGAGATATTAAATGGATTAACTGAATTAGGATTTAACTTTGTTTCTTCTGATTTGCGAAGTTCAGATTCTATCGATGGTCCATTTACAAAAGAGAGACAGCCTCATTCTTATAAAAATGCTGGTTATCCGAAGATTATAGAAATGCCTTCACATGGCTGGCAGGATGCTATATTTATTCCAGCTTATAAAGAAAAGTTTCTTCTTCCTGGACAAACTTTAGATAATCCTCTTGTGCATTATGAAGGATTATTTAATCAAGCTAGAAAGATGTCTGAAGAAACAGGAAAAAATTCTTATATATCATTATGCATGCATCCTTGGTGCATGATGGAGTGGGATAAGGATCTAGAAATTCATAAAAGCCTAATTGAGAAGGCTAGGAATAATAAAATAGAAATTGTTTCTTATGGTACGGCTGCCAAAGAGATATTTCAATCAGAGAACATATAATATTGAGCTTAATTTATTTGTGATGGATGGAAAATATGGAAAACGATAGAAATGAGATTTTTAGCATCGGAGAGCATACAATAGTAAAAGATTGTAAAATTGGAGCTAACACTAAAATATGGCATTATTGTAATATTTATGGGTGTGAGATAGGAGAGAATACTCAAATAGGTAGTTATTGTCAAATCAAGCCAGAGGTAAAAATTGGAGATAAATGCAGAATTCAGGACGGAGTATCCATTCCTGAGAAAACTAAAATAGGAAGTTTTGTTTTTATTGGTCCGAGAGTTGCATTCGCTAATGAAAAATTTCCAAGCGCAATGAAAGTTCATAATAAAGAATTTACAGTTGAACCAGTGATAGTTGAAGATTTTGTTACAATTGGCTTAGGAGCTTTGATTTCCGCAGGGATTAAAATTGGGAAAAACTCTTTTATAGGAGCAGGAGCTGTTGTTATAAATGATGTTCCAGAAAATTCAGTTGTAGTTGGAAATCCTTCTAAGATTATTGGAAATGTTAGAGATGAAAAATATAAACAACATAAGATAAATAACGATATTTATTTTAAAGGTTAATCATATTTATATATCATATTATATGGAAGAGAATATGAGAATTGCATTTGTTGACCTGAAAAGACAATTATTTGGCGATCCTGTTACTGGAAGTAAAGGTATTAAAGAAGAAATTGACAAGGCAATTGTAGAAGTTGCCGCTAACACTGGATTTACTATGGGCTATTTTCTTGAAAAATTTGAGAAGGAATTTGCGGAATTTTGTAAGGCTAAATATTGCGTTGGTTTAAATTCAGGAACAGATGCAATAGAATTTGCTTTGCGGTGCAATGGCATTACTTCTGGAAATGTATTAACTGTGCCAAATAGCTATTTTACAACAGCCTCCTCAATAAACCAAGCAGGAGGTACTCCTATTTTTGTGGATGTTGATTCTAAGAATTATAATATGGATACCGAAAAATTAGAAAAAGCAATAGACAGAGATACTAAAGCAATAGTTCTTGTGCATTTATATGGGAGAACTGTGCAAATGGACAAAGTTTTGGAATTAGCAGAAAAGTATGGGCTAAAAGTTATTGAAGACTGCGCGCATGCTCCTGGAGCAAAGTTTATGGGTAAAAGAGTTCCTATTTCTGGAACAGGCGCTTTTAGCTTCTTTCCAGGAAAAAACATGGGTGCCTGGGGAGATGGAGGGGCATTGATAACTAATGACCCTGAAGTTTATAGACTTGCAAGATTGTGGAGGAATGATGGATGGGAGAAAAAATATGAGCATGAAATTCTTGGAAGAAAAGCCCGTTTGGATAGTTTGCAAGCCGCTATTCTAAGTGTAAAATTAAAGTACCTTGATTCTTGGAATTTATTAAGAAGGAAACACGCAAATAAATATAACAAATTATTAGCTGGCATTAAAGAAATACAATTACCTTTATTAGAAGACAATTATACTGAGCCTGTTTTTCATATTTATAATATTATTACAGACAGAAGAGATGAATTATTGAAGTTTTTGGAAAATAAGGGAATAAGTGCAGGAGTTCATTATCCTAAACCTATTCACTTACAGCCAGCATACGAAAATCTTAGGCTTAAAGAAGGAAGTTTTCCTATTGCAGAGATGCTGGCTAAGAAAACATTATCCTTGCCTATCTTTCCTGAATTGAGAGATAATGAAATAGAGTTTGTATGCAATTCTTTAAAAGAGTTTTTTGGAATTAAGTGAATTATTAATAATAATCCATTAAATTATGTTAAGCAAGATTCTCTATCATCACGGCAAACATATTCTGGAGCATCTTTATCTTGAATTAAATTTATAGTAATATCAGAGTCGTTATAATTTTTAAAATCATTGTGAATTCTCTTAAAATAATCTTTCCCATATACTCTAACTGAAATCTCTTTTTTCTTATAGTCTTTGGAAACTTGACCAATAATACAAATCCTTGCTACTAGGTGATAAGGATCGAAATAGCCTGACAATAATTTATCTTCAAGATAAAAATTTTCTCCATTTCTCGATTTTTCAGGTCTACTATTAATATCAGTAACGCCATAATTCCTTATGCCGTATTTATTTCCTGCTAAATAATCTTTTATCTTATCCAACTCCCTTTCCAATATTAATTTTGTCTTATCCAACTCCCTTTCCAATAATAAATTCTCCGAGACTCCTAATTTTAGTGTGACAGGCATAGAATATTAGCTTATTACTTCTTTTTAAAGATTCGTATAAAAAATATATATCAAAAAGACGATGTGCCACCCCACCTTAAAAGGTGAGGTTTGTGACAGGCGCTCGTCTTTTGGATGCTCAAGTTTCTTGACATAATTAGAATTCCTTCTTCATACTTAAATCAGGATTTAAAAACATCCTGCTTTTACCCCTCTTGATTTCTTCTCTATACTTAATACAATAAGATAATGCCTGCCAGAGATAGACTACTTTAAGGAAATTGTCTTTTTTTGGTCTTGTGAATGCTCTTATTATATTTAATATAGCTATCCAAAATATTTCCCAGATGAACTTTAAAGTTCCTGTAAGATTATAAAAGTGCCTGTAATAAAAGGCGAAATGGTCTTCATGATTCACGAATATTCTTTTTCTATCAGCATATCTTTCTACTTTTGAATAATGATGATAAACTCTTAAATCCTTTGGTATTACAAGACTTCCTTTTCCATACATTCTGTATGTATAGTATCCAATGTCTATATCTTCAATAACATCATATCCAATTCTATCAGGAATTCTATAATTATCAAATATCTCTATTCTGTGAGAGGTTGTAAAACCTGGAAGCCACTGGCAGTCTCTTACATCTCTCTTTACATCTGGAGTTGTTGTGTTTCCGTAGGGTCCTGAAACCCTAAATTTATGGTCTTCCTCAGAAGGAAGCAGAAAAAAATTCAAAAATATTTTTTTTAACTTGAACTTTAATGTGCTATAATTAAATGACTCTCCTATCTGTACTGATCCAACTCCCATAACTTCTTTATGCTCATTAAACTCTCTCAATATTTTATCTAGGAAACCTTCAAGGACTTCAACATCATCAGCCATAATACATAATATTTTAAATTTTTCTTTTTTTACTATATCAATTCCAGCATTGAGAGATAGATTAGTTCCTGCAACCTTAAAATGTCTATATTGAATAAATTTATTTTCATTAATATATTTAGAGAGCATTTTTTTACTTTCATCGTTCTTGCTTTGGTCAAGAACTACTATCTTCCCAGGCATATTTCCCCTGTTTATTATGGCTTTAATAGTCACTTCAAGGTCTTTAGGCCGATTATATGTGGGAATGATAATGCAGACATCCTTCTTTATTAGCATTTTTAATGATAAAAAACAGGCTTTATATAAATTATGAAATTTAAATATAAATATATTTAAAGAGCTATTTTTAACTCTTTTAGTATGAAAATACTAATTATTAAAGTTGGAGCACTTGGAGATGTTGTTAGAACGAGCTTTATTGCGCAGGCACTAAAGGATAAATACAGAGTCAATGATGCGGAGATATATTGGATAACAGATAGAAAAGCACTGCCTTTTTTTATAAATAACCCTTATATAGATTATGTATTTACCAATGAAAATAAAAAAGAGTTAAAGAGTACTTTTTTTGATTTGGTGATTAATTTAGAAGAAGATGAAGAAAACTGTAAATTTTCCTCTTCAATAAAGCATGAAAAATTTATTGGGGCTTTTATGAATAATCAATCAAAAATAGATTATACTCAAGAATCAAAATATTGGTTTGACATGTCTATGATAAGCAAGTTGGGGGGGAAAATTGCAGATAAATTAAAGGCAGGAAATAAAAAAACACACAGACAAATTCTCGGAGAGATTATTAATGTTAATTGGAGAAAATATGACCCATTTTTTAGACTTACAGAATATCAAAGAAAAATGGCCAAAGATTTTCTAAGAAGACATACTATTTCAAGAAGTGAAATTGTAATTGGCATAAATTCTGGAGGAGCAGATAGATGGCCCAAATCTCTTCCTGTAAAAAAAACAGCAGAGTTAATAAATTCTTTATATGGCAAGTATAAGGCAAGATTAGTGCTTTTCGGAGGCTCTAATGAAATTGAAAGAAATAAGAAGATATTAGAGCTTGTGAAGGCCCCTATTATTGATACTGGATGCGGAAATGATTTAATTGAATTTCCTGCTCTTTTGAGCATTTGTAATATAATAATAAGCACTGATAGTTTAGGATTACATATTGCTCTAGCTTTAAAAAGAAGAACAATAGCACTTATTGGGCCGACCTCTTTTTATGAAATTGATATGTATGGCATTGGAGAAAAGATGACCTCAGATTCTCAATGTATATCCTGCTATAAAAAAGAATGCAAAAGTATGAATATTATAGATATCAAAAAGATTGTAAAGTTAACTGATAGATTACTAAAACAAAAGATAACATTACTCATAACTGCATATAAGGAACCTAATATAGGAAAAGCGATTGAATCGGCTCTTGGGCAAAATACTCATTATCAGTATGATATAATTGTTTCTGCACCTGATGGAGAAACCATTAGCATTGCTCAAACATATGCTAAAAAAGATAAAAGGCTGAAAATTATTAAGGATCCTGGTAAAGGTAAGAGCTATGCTTTGAATCTTTTATTAAAAAGCATAAAATCTGATATTGTAATTCTGACTGATGGCGATGTATGGATAAGTAATACTGCTGTTGAAGAAATATGTAATTTATTTCTTAACCCTGAAGTAGGAGTAGTTGGAGGAAAACCTGTTCCACGAGAAAGCAAAGTGATAAAATATGGGTACTGGGCCAATTTTCTCTTTGAATCTGCTCATAGGATGAGAAAAGAATCATTTGAAAGAAATAAATTTCTAGAATGCTCTGCCTATTTATTTGCGTTTAGAAAAAATAAATTACATCAAATTCCCTTAGATGTAGCAGAAGATGCTGTTATTCCTTATTATTTCTGGGAGAAAGGATACAAGATAGGATATGCTGAAAAAGCTGAAGTGTACTTGAAAAATGCCGAAAATTGGAAGGATTGGATTAAGCAAAAAATAAGAACTGGCAAAGCTCACGAGACTCTCTATAAATATGTTGATATTGAGACTACTCCTCGAGCTAAAACTTTCTTAAATGAAGCAAGAGGAATTACTTGGTTTTTGGAATATCCAAAAAATTTTCAAGAGACTATTTGGACTATTGAATTGATATTTGCTAGGATATATATGTGGTTTAGAGTGTTCTATGACTCACGAATAAAAAATAAGCCGTATACTGATGCTTGGGAAAGAGTTGAGAGCACGAAATAAGCAGCAGACTTAAAGATTAAAAAGTATAAGAATATTCTGAAAATTCTATTGCCTTATATTATAAATAACAACAAATAAAAAGGAGGGTTAGATATACTAATCATGCCTGAAGACCATGTTGCTGAAAAAAGAAGAGAATTAATTAAAAATTTTTTTAATGAACACCATAGAGTTATTTTCTATGGAATTTTAATTCTTGGCATTGGAATAAGACTTTATTATTTTTCTTTGACTAAGAATCAACCTCTTTGGTGGGACGAGGCCGATTATCTTGCATATGCCAAAAACATAGCGGGACTAGGAAGTCAGTGGATTGTTACTGCACAGCATGAATCAATTTTTCCATTTATTGTGGCATTTTTTCTAAAAATAGGTTTTTCTGAACCGCTAACAAGGTTTCTTGTCGCGATTATTCCTTCAATTATCCTTCTTCCATTAACCTATATACTTTGTCGTGAACTTTATGCTGATAAAAGAATTGCTCTTATTTCAACATTCTTAATGGCAATATTCTGGGAGATTATCTTTTGGAGCATGAGATTTCATCTTGAGGGACCTGGATTATTATTTGGGTTACTTTCACTCTATGTAATAATCAAAGGATATGATAAACAAGAGAAAATTTTTGGTTTGATACCTTATAGATGGAGTATTCCCCTCGCTGCTGTCCTAGTTACCTTGACTTACGGAATGCGAAGAGCATATTTTGTCTTCGGCATATTTATTTTCTTTTATATTTTATTTACACGTCCATTAAAGACAATAATTA
>CAYIDE010000019.1:0-11882 GCA_964362065.1 Candidatus Woesearchaeota archaeon
TAGTGGAGGAGGTGATTCATTTGGCTGGCAAAATGCTAATTTTGTTGATGGGGGCTGGGGTGAGTTATTTGAGAACTGGTCTTCACATTCAGATAATCCCAAACCTTTTGAAAATGGAGAGCATCAAATTTGTTGTCGAGCAATTGATTTGAATGGGTCTATTCCAGCAAATGAACCAGGCAATGCAACTTGTGTGAACTTTTGCATTGATACTTTAGCTCCTGATAAAATTCTTGATATTGTTTTAGGAGTGCCTTTATTATGCAGAGAAGGATTTACTATGTGGGATCCGTATTATAACTGGAGTGAGCCTGCATTAAATGGGTGCTCTCCTTTTGATTATTATGAAATAGAGATTAATGATTCCTTCGGAGGAGAGAGCAATATAATTAATGATATTAGATTGGAAGGGAGCATAACATTAGATAATTCTATTGCACAACAGGGGCATACTTATTCAATTCGTGTAAGGACATGGGATAAAGCAGGCAATGCTGGAATGTGGAGTGAGTGGAGCGAGGAAATAACTATTGACAGAGTTGCTCCAGAGGTTGAAATAACAGGACCTTCATCAAATTTAACTACATGGTATAATTCGGACTTTACTATAACAGAGATTGATAGTGATGATTTAGGATTATGGAAGTGCGAGTATAGAATACTTGATGGCGAAAATGGAGAGGTTTTAGTTGTTAATTGGACTGAATTCACATGCTTAAATGGTATAGAGGTTTCTGTGCCTGAAATTTTAGTTCCTGAACAATGTTCAAGTGAGGGAATTAATAAATGTATTGTTGAAAAAAGAATAACTGATAATGCATGCAATGAAGCAAATGCTATTGAGACTTTCAATATTGATACTACTGACCCTGTTACTACGAAAAATGTCGGCGAGCATAAGTATCCTGGATTTCTCTGGCAGCAGTGGCTTATAGATTGGTTTATTACTAATAGAACTGAAATTAGCTTTAGCTGTAATGATGCTGATAGCGGTTGTAATGGAACATTCTATCGTATAATGAAAGAGGGAGGAGAGTGGAGTGAGTGGATAGAATATGATGATCCTTTTACTTTGGGTGAGAGCGACGGAGTTTATTTCTTGGAATATTACAGTACTGACGTTGCCGGGAATGTTGAACAAACAGAGCTTGAGATAGACAAGATTGATTTGGAGCCGCCTGTAAGTGTAAAGAGCGAAGAGCCTGTTTTTATTGATGAGTTTCAGAATATCTGGGTGAATGCTTCAACTCTATTCACTATTAATGCAAGTGATAGAGAAGTCGGAGTTAGTAAAATATTATATAATATAAACAGCGAGGAAGAAGAAACCTATGAATGGAATGTTTATGAATCGCCTTTCACAATAGCGCAGCATTGTCCAATAGAAGAAAACTGGAGATCTGTGCTCATAGAGTATTATAGCCAGGATCATTTATGGAACCCTGAAGAAATTAAGAATCAAACAGTGCTTCTTGACTGCAGGGCACCAAGAATAGAAGTACTCAATCCAACTCTGGATGAAGCAGGGAATATGCAGAGATGCGTGCAATCTATAGTTGTAAGAGTTTCTGAATTTGAAAGTGGTTTAGTTAATGTCTGGGCAGAGTTGAGGAATGAGAGCGGGGATTTGGTACGTTCTGCTACATTATCACCAGTAGTTTATGGTCTATATGAAGCTCTCATGGACAAGCAATTGCCTGCCGGTACTTATACTCTTACTGTCTATGCTCTAGATAATATTGGTAATTTAGGAAGTGCTATTATTGTTGAGACATTAAGCGAAGGGGTTTTTGTTGAATCTATTGATCCTGCTTTATGCAGTATCAACGCAGCAACAGGCGGAGAGTGTGATTTTACTTACAATATTTGTATGCGTGGAGGAGATTCTGTTAAATTCTGGCTCGACAAGCTGGGCGGAGTTGCAACACCAGCAATGCTTGATGCAAATATCTGGAGAGGCAATGAAAGCAGTGCTTATGTTGGATTAAAGAATGAGGGTGGTAATTTGACTGATGCTGGCTTACTCAATTTAGGTCAGGGAATTATTAACGGGAGAACAAGCTTTGAGTTACACCTAAATATCAGCTCTAATGTTTCGAGTCAGATTGGTGCAAGAACACATCCACTTGATTATCTAATTAGAACCTATATAGAGTAAGATGAAATTTCCTATGTTTGTGGCGTATATATTGTTGGGAATATTTATGAGTGTTTCTTTAGCATTTGCTATGGAAGAAGTGGGAAGTGCCTTTGAAGGAAGTTTACTTGTGGATACTGGGAGTGGTGGTATTCGTCCAGATAATGGAACGGGAAACCAGGCATTTTGTGGAAATGGGATTGTTGAGCAAGGAGAGCAGTGCGATGGTGATTTACAGGGGCAGAGCTGTAATTCAATTGTTGGCAATGGTTCTATAGGTGTTTTGAGCTGTACTGCTCAATGCACATGGGATACTTCATTATGCAGTCAGCCTTCAGTGCCTAATGAAACTACAGACTTGGGAAATACAGGAGGAACTAATGGAGGCGGAGGCGGTGGAGGGGGCGGCGGAAGTTCTGGCGGGTCAAGCAGTGGTGTAAGATTAACTTTTTTTAATAATCAAACAGGAAATGCTTCAATTCCAATAGGGAATACTAATGGACAGGTTTTGGAAAATGGGGAGGAACAACAGCTTTCTTCGACAAATAGTACAGAATCTCAGGGAGGAGGTTCAGGCATTACAGGAGCAGTCATTGGTGCTTTGAGAAGAGGAGGATTTATTCCTCTTGCAATATTTATTATAATCGTTGCTGCTGCTTTTGCAGCATTGCAGTTCCGAAAAGGAGCTGAAAAAAAGTCTTTTCCGAAGGAGTGACTAAGAAGATAGAATTTTTCTAATAATGATATTTGGAGTTATCCTCTTCATTGCGTTGATAAATATGTCCTCGAATTCTGGATGTATTTCTATAGTTCCTGGTGCAATTAGAGCTCCACCATGTTTTTTTAGTAAGCCATATTTTCCTGCTTTTCCATTGAGAAGATAATTAAATCTTACTTTATCTTTTTTCTTTAGGTTTTTTAAAGTATATGAAATATTTATTTTAGGAGAGAAGCCGATTTTTTTGCAAAATATTCTCTTGAAATAATACTTCGGCCATAAAAAATTATATTTTCTCTTGCAAAGTTGGATTTATCAAATAAAGTATATAAATCAAAAACTTTGATGTGGGTTGGAAGATTGGAATATTCCTGCAATTGTTTTTTTATTTTCTGTGCTATGTTAAGTTGCATTTTTAATGGTATGCTTTTATAATACTACAGCTATATCTAAGTCATTTGGAGATGATTGAGAATCTTCTTTCACTGAAGAGCCGAATTGAATAATATCTATAATGCTTTCTTTATAATTTAACTTCGGTTTTATCTGCCATAATTTTTGCATCTTCTTTAATAACCTCCGCCAATTCTTTGCTTAGTAACTGAACATAACTATCTTGGTAAAAATGAAAATCCTTGTCAACTAAATCATATATTTCTGGAAAGTTTTTCTCCAGCATTCTAAATCTTTCAGTATGAGATGAAGGTGTTGATTTTGTTTGCTGTAAGACAAAGAGGTCTGTAAAAACTATTAATGATTTAAAAAATAGAACAACAGCAGAATTATATCTTTCTTTCTTTAGTTCATCTTTTCCAGAAAGAAAATATTCTTTTTCAGATCTTTCCAATACTTCTTATTTAGGGTCTTTTTCTTTATGCTCGTTCTCTTGAACTTCTGTATTCATAACTGGTAATAAATAAATATAGGCATTTAAATCTTTTTCTTGTTTGGTAAGAAAAAACACATTACAAATAGACTTTTTCTTACTTAGTAAGAAAATTTATTAAAGGAGGTGAATGATTATGTCAAGGAACTTGACTTGAACATCCAAAGCACGAGCGCCTGTTACAAACCACGCCCTTTAGGGCGTGGTGGCGCATCGTGCTTTTGATTTAGAGATTAGTTTTTAATAATTTTAATTACCAGTTTTCTTAGTCTTATAATTAAATAGCATTTTGTCGTCGGTAAAATGCTATTTACCGAGGGAAAGGTTTTTAAAGCAATTTTGGCTTTTAAGTGTGAAAACATTTTTGGGCTGAATAAATGGCTGAACAAACAAAGACTGGAAAAGCGTATACAGCAGAGAATATCAAAGTATTAGAAGGTTTAGAAGGAGTCCGACATCGTCCGGCGATGTATATAGGTAGCACTGGCAAGAGCGGGCTGCATCATTTAGTGTATGAAGTTGTGGATAATTCTGTTGATGAAGCAATGGCAGGATATTGCGATAATATTGAAGTTATCCTGCATAAGGATGGAAGTGTGACTGTTAAGGATAATGGCAGAGGCATTCCTGTGGATACTCATCCTGTTTACAAAAGACCAGCAGTAGAAATTGCAGTAACAAAATTGCATGCAGGAGGAAAATTTGATAAAGGAAGTTACACTGTCTCCGGAGGCCTTCATGGAGTCGGTATTAGCGTGGTTGCTGCGCTCTCTATACTAATGAGGGTGACTATTTGTCGAGGAGGAAAGAAATATAGGCAAGAGTATAAAATTGGCAAGCCATTGCACGATTTAAAAGTCATAGGGGATTGTGAAAAGAAAGATACTGGAACAGAAGTAACTTTTTGGCCTGATGAGAGCATATTTTCTGCAACTAAATTTGATTTTTCTGTTTTAGAGAATAGATTTAGAGAGATTTCTTTCTTAAATAAAGGATTAAAAATAAGTTTTAAAGACGAGCAGAATGATAAGAAAGAGGTTTTCCATTATGAAGGAGGTCTTGTAGAATTTGTCAAATGGGTAAATAATTCGAAGGATCCTATACATAAGCCAGCATATTTTACTAAAGAGGAATCAAAAGTAGTAGTTGAATGTGCAATTCAATATAATTCAGGATATCAAGAGAGCATGTTGAGCTTTGTAAATACAATTAATACAGTTGAAGGTGGAACTCATGTTGTAGGATTTAAAACTGCTCTGACGCGGGCAATTAATGAATATGCGAATAAAAACAAACTCATCAAAAATGGTAATCTTACCGGTGATGATGTTCGTGAAGGTCTTACTGCAATTGTTTCAGTAAAAGTGCCTGAGCCACAGTTTGAAGGGCAGACAAAAACTAAATTGGGAAATAGCGAAGTGAAAGGAATTGTTGAAAGCATAACTTTTAATGCCCTCTCAATGTTTTTTGAGGAGACACCAGCCATTGCACGCAGAATTGTTGAGAAAGCACTTGAAGCACAAAAAGCCAGGGATGCTGCAAAGAAAGCCAAGGATTTAGTTCGAAGGAAAAGTGCATTCAGCGTCGGTGGACTGCCGGGAAAATTAGCTGATTGCTCAAGCAATAAGCCAGAAGAATCAGAGTTGTTTATTTTAGAGGGAGAATCTGCAGCAGGCAGCGGAAAGCAAGCGCGAAATAAGGAATTTCAGGCAATTCTGCCTATTAAGGGAAAAATTTTGAATGTTGAGAAAGCAAATCCTGTTAAAATATTTTCCCATGAGGAAATTGCAAACTTAATTATAGCCATTGGAACAGGTATTGGAGAAAATTTTGACAGCGCAAAATTAAGATATGGAAAAATAATTATTATGACTGATGCTGATGTTGATGGGGCGCATATTAGAACCTTATTGTTAACATTCTTTTTTAGGTTTATACCAAAACTTATTGAACAGGGAAATTTATTTATTGCGGTTCCTCCTCTATATAGAATTAGAAGAAAAGGAGATCATTATGTTTATACTGATGACGAGCTGAAGAAAGTAGTTTCTAAATTAAGTGGGAATGTTGATATTCAGAGATTTAAAGGACTTGGCGAGATGAATCCAGAGCAATTGTGGGAAACCACGATGAATCCTAAAACAAGAATGCTGAAGAAAGTAATGATTGAGGATGCTGCTCAAGCTGACCAAACATTTACCAGATTGATGGGTGATGATGTTGAGCCGAGAAGGCAGTTCATTGCAGAGCATGCGCAGGAGGCGCAGATTGATATCTAAAAAATTCTGTCCGCGATGCGGAAGCGAGGATATTGCTATGGTCGCAGGAGGCGTGACAGGCAGCTGGATGTGCAAGAACTGCGGTTATTCGGGAAGCATATTTCCTGAAAAGGAATTTCTTGGTAGAGAACAAAAAAGAATAGTAAAAAGGAGTAAAAAATGACACCGAAAGAAAATTCTGAAGATAAAATTGAAGAAGAAATCATGAAAGAAGAAGAGAAAAGAAGAGAGAGGGAGCAAGTTGGCAGTGAAAAGGGTATTGCGGCTGCAGAAATTGTTGAAGAAATGGAGCAATCATTCATAGATTATGCAATGTCAGTTATTGTTGATAGAGCATTGCCAAGTGTTGAGGATGGACTTAAACCGGTACATAGAAGAATTTTGTATGCAATGCACTCTCTTGGAATTGACAATAGCAAGCCAACAATGAAATCTGCGCGCATTGTTGGGGAATGTTTTGTTAAAAATACCCAAATTTTAAGTACGCGAGGCTTAATACCAATTCAGGAAATTAAAAGAGGAGGTTTTGTTTATACACAAAAAGGAATTGGAGAAGTTATTGAACTTTATGAAATGCCTGAAAAGAAATTGTTAAAATTAACTTTAAGTACCGGAATATCTGTTACGGGGACAACTTCTCAAAAATTTAAAATTATAAATAACGATTTTACCTATAGTTGGAAAGATGCAAAAGACCTGAAAGAAGGAGATTTTCTTGTTATTAAGGCAGATTATCCTAATTTGGATGAATGTGTAAACTTAAAACTGTTTGGAAATAAATCTATGGAATTTAATGAAAATATAGCATATTTCCTAGGGCAGTTTATTTCAGACGGATGGATTGAAAAAGACAATAGGATATGTATAGGCACATGTTCAAGAAATATATGTGAAAGATTAAAATTTATTCTTCAAAAAGAGTTTAATTATACAGCTAATATAGAGACTAGAGATATACCTTATCAAAGTTCTTCTAGACTGATTATGGAAAGCCAAATATTCTATTTAAGGATAAATAATCGACAGCTCTGCAACTTTTTATCTTCCACCTTTAATATTCAAGGCCGGAAAGCCTATAATAAAGAAATACCTTTTCAAGTTTTTCAATCTCCTAAAAAAGTAATCTATTCTTTTTTGAGTGGATTAATCGATGGAGATGGGATGATACATAATAAAAGAAAAGTTATTACTTATTCTTCTATTTCAGAAAAACTTATTGATAATCTGCTATTAATAACTCAACAACTCGGAATTATTGGCAAGAAATACAGCTTAAAAATGCAGCCTCCTAGGGAATTTAATAATAAAGTTATAAAATCAAATTATCCATCATTCCATATTGAATTTTCTGGAGAGTTCAGCAGAAAATTAGCCCTCAATCTTAATTTATTTGAAGAGAGGAAAAAAGAAAGATTAAAAGGAATATTTTTAGGAAAATTTAAGAAGTCTTTATTTGAAATAGTTCCTTTTGCAGGGGAGATAATTTTTTCTGAGTTAAGGCATAATCATTTAGGTTCTGGATGGTATAATGATAAAGAAGGCAATAAGTTTAGATTAGGAATTAAATATCCTACAGGATCAAAAATAAGATACTCTAAAAAATTAAGGCAGAATTATCTAAGAAAAAGCCAAATAATTGAATGGAACATTCTTGAGAAATTAAAAAAGCTTAATTCTCCACATTATAATTTTCTGAGAGAAATTATAGAAAATAAAATATTTTTTATCAAAATTAAGAAAATTGAAGAAGCAATGTCTGAAAAAACTTACGATTTTGAAGTGAAAAATGAACATGAATTTGTTGCAAATGGGATATTATCACATAATTGCATGGGGAAATTCCATCCTCATGGAAATGTCCCTATTTATGATGCCATGGTTAGAATGGCTCAGCCGTTTTCATTGAGATATCCATTAGTTCATGGACAAGGGAATTTTGGTTCAATGGATGGAGATAGCCCTGCTGCAGACAGGTATACTGAAGCCAAGTTAAGCAAGATATCTTCTGAATTGCTTCAAGATATTGAAAAGGAAACAGTAGTGATGAGGCCTAATTTTGATAATTCTATCAAAGAGCCAGAAACTTTGCCTGCGAAATTGCCAAATTTACTCTTAAATGGAGCTACAGGAATTGCTGTTGGAATGGCTACAAATATACCTCCTCATAATTTATTAGAGGTCTGTGAGGCAATAATTGAGTATATCAATAACCCTGATATTGATATTGATTCTCTAGCAAGTATTGTCAAAGGACCTGATTTTCCAACTGGAGGATTGATTACTGGAGCTGGAATTAAAGAAATGTATAAAACAGGCAAGGGAAAGATTGTTATCAGATCAAAGACATCTATTGAAGAAGACAAAAAAGGAAGAACAAGCATAATTATTAATGAAATTCCTTATATGGTGAATAAAGCAGAGCTTGTTAAACATATTGCTCAACTTGTAACTGAGAAAAAAATTCCAGATATATCTGATTTGAGAGATGAATCATCAAAGGGTAAAGTACGCATTGTCATTGAGCTGAAAAGAGATGTAGATCCTAAGTTTACTCTTAACAAACTCTATAAACTGACCAATGTGCAAACTTCCTTTGATGCCAATATGCTTGCACTTGTTGGCAAACAGCCGAGGGTTATGAATTTAAAAGATATTATTTCTGAATTTGTGAAATACAGGCAGTTAATTGTAAAAAAAAGAAGCCAATTTGACTTGGAGAAAGCTGAGGATAGGCTGGAGATTGTTCTTGGTTTGCTTATTGCTCTTAAACAGATTGATGAAGTTGTTGCATTCATCAAGAAAAGCAGTGATGCAAAGACAGCACATGAAGGATTAATGAAGAAGTTTGGATTAAGCGACAGGCAGGCAAAATCAGTTCTTGATATCAGATTACAACAGCTTACTCACTTAGAATCTGACAAGCTTAAAGATGAAGAGAAAAAACTTAAAGAGATTATATCTGAGTTGAAAAATCTCTTAGGAGATGAAAAAGAAATTCTTAAAGTTATTAAAAAAGAAAATCACGAGCTAATTAAAGAGTATGGAGATGAGCGCAGGACAAGGATTATCAGGCAAGTTGAAGAAATTACAGAGGCAGATTTGATTGAAAAAAAAGATGTTGCTGTTATGATAACTCAGGCAGGGTATGTTAAAAGAGTTGATATAAACTCATATAGAGAGCAAAAACGCGGTGGTGCAGGAGTTACAGGAGCAGAATTGAAAGATGAGGATTTTGTAAGAAAGCTCCTCACTTGCTCCACACATGATTATTTATTGTTCTTTACTTCTCTTGGCAGGGTTTATTGGCTTAAAGCAAATGATGTTCCTGCTTCTGAAAGACAAAGCAAGGGCAAGGCAATTGTGAATGTTCTTAATCTTAGAGCAGAAGAGAAAGTAAGCAATGTTATGGCAGTTAAAAGTTTTGAGGAAGGATATGTGATGTTTGTTACTAAATTAGGCATTGTCAAAAAATTGACTCTTAAAGACCTTGCTAAACCAAGGAGCACTGGTGTGAGGGTTATTAATCTGCCTGCTGATAATTCTGATTTTGTCATTAATGTGCGAAGAGTAGTGGATAAACAAGAAGTTTTGCTTATTACAAAGAAAGGCCAGGCAATTAGATTTAATTCTGATGAAGTAAGGGCAATGGGAAGGGCAAGTTATGGAGTTAAAGGGGCTGAGCTTGAAAGGAGTGATGAAATAGTCTCTATTGAAAGTATTCCAATGGATGGAAAAACAACCATCTTAACAGTTACCTCACTTGGTTATGGAAAAAGGTCTGCACTTGATGAATATAGAAAAACTTCAAGAGGAGCAAAAGGAGTTATTAATCTTAAAGTCAATGAAAAGACAGGGAATGTTGTTTCATCTTTGTCAGTTTCTGATAAAGATTCTGTAATAACCACTACAAATAAAGGAATGACAATTAGAGTTAGCATGAAGGATTTAAGAGTAATGGGCAGAGCAACACAAGGTGTTAGAGTTGTTAAGCTGAAAGAAGGAGACAAGGTTGCTGATATTGTTAAAGTGCTTGCTGCAGAGGTATTGCCTGCAATAGAGCAGAAAGATTTTGAGGATGGTTGATTTTTAATTTTGCAAATATAATGGATTTCTTGATTTTTTTATTGCCTCTTTTGCTAATTTAGCAAATTCTGGTTTTTTGTCATTTAACCAACCTATAAATCCTCTGTTTATTGTATAATGCACCATATTTATATAATGTGGAGATGCAATTTTATAATCTCCAATTTTTATTGATTTAAAGTTTTGTGCAATATTGACTGGAATTATCTTTCCTTTGTCAAACATGTCTATTTCATCTTCTAAAGATAATTAACTTTGCATTTTTTTCATTTCTCTATCTCTTTCATATTTTTGCAGTTCTGGTAGATATGATCTACCAGCCTCTAAAATTATTTGCGCCCGTTCAGAAATATGGGTATTAGCTTCTTCCCAAAACTTATTTAAATCATAAGCCAAAATTTGACCATTTCTTATATTAGAATTGCTTGCGATGTGTTGAGCTAATTCATAGAAGTGTTTAGTTGCAAAACAATATTCTCCAAGACGAGTAAATTGAGTGTACATACTAAAAAAACCTGACTTTACTTCTCCGTGTGATTCTGTTATTAATAATAAGGTCATTGCATATTATCGTGCAATTGTATTTTAATCAGTATCTCCAGTTATAAAATCCTCTGGAGTTATACCTTGGCTTGTAATAATAATCGCGATTATAGGAATTTGAGCCATAATCACGAGCTTCATAACTTGGAGGGTAGCGCCATGTCGAACCGCCAGTATAGGAAAGTGGAGCAGGCGAGGTTTGTGTGAATTCTGTACCTGCGCTATCAGAGATTTGTGAGCCAGTGCTGATTTGCTCAGTTGCACCAGCATATTTTTCATTTACTTTATATGAAATTGCTCTGCTGAATCTACCTCTCTTACCAACTTTTGTCACATCATCAAAAGTAATAGTGCGTTCAGATATTGGTCCTTGATAAGAGCGTGTTGAAAATGCTGAATTGTCAAAGTTTCTTAGTGTACGGTCATTGATATTTGGAGCATAGCGATAAGAAGGATAGATATCGTGACTTTCTGGTGCACGATATGAAATGCTGGAGCCATAGTCTCTTCCATTAGAATGGTACGCAGAGGCGAATTCCATAGACATTAAAAAAACTAATGCAGATATTGCTATTAAAAATATAAACATCTTGTTCATAATTTTATAGTGGTTACATATTATTTAAATGTTTTGGTGCTTTTACATTTAAGAACTAACGATAATAGTTGAGATGCCAATCATCATATATTGGATTATAGTTATCCATCTGCATGTAATACATTCCTTTAGGCTTATAGGGTATGGATGGCATCATGCTGCTGGTTCTATATTCTCTATCAAAGTATAGATAATTAGACCTATGGGAATACGTTGTGTAAACAATTGGCTTTTGATAGGTGTATGTGTATCTAATTGGTCTGTAGATTGTTTCATATCTTACTTCTGGAAAATTATTATATGAGTATATTTTTACTGTTGTTTCTGTTTCAGAAAAATAAGGGGCAGGGTTGAAGTACCTTTTTTCATTAGGGTAATACGCAGATGAAAGTGATACTATGAGAGAAAGAAGTAGTGCAATAAATGAAATGATAAATAGTGTTTTTCGCATAAATCTCAAAGATAGGGATGTTATTTAAAGATAGTTGTTGTTATTTGGGTATTAAATTTTTCTCTATTTCGAGTTTGAGAAGGTTTAAAAATAAGTTTTTGCTTGCAAAAGAAAGCTCGCATAGTATAGTGGTTAGTACACATCCCTGTCACGGATGAAACCCGGGTTCAATTCCCGGTGCGGGCGT